>CAYGZI010000595.1:0-3918 GCA_964354245.1 uncultured Planctomycetaceae bacterium | reverse complement strand
CGCCCGAGCTTTGCTTCGGCGTCCTGGAAAACTACCTCCTTGTCACCACCCGGCCGAGCCTTTACCTCAAGGCCCTCGCCACCTTGGAGACGCCCGACGAATCGCTGGCGAGCGCCATGGACTTCAAGCTGGTGATGAGCAAGATTTCGGACCGGAAGGGAACGGCCAAGCCGGCCGCGGTCATCTTCCAGCGCCCGGAGGAAGGGTATCGGGTCATCTACACGATGATCACGGGGGGCGAGAGCCGCGAGAATATGCGCCGCTCGGCCGAGCGGAACGACATCATGCGGACCATCAACTCGGCCCTGGAGGCCAACCCGTTGCCGCCCTTCTCGGTCCTGGAACGTTACCTTGCCCCCCAGGGGGCGTATATCATCGACGACGCGACCGGGCTGCACTACAGCGCTTTCACGCTGCGGCGAAAGTAGGCGGCGTCGGGTGCCATGCCCACGCCTTGCGTGGGCATGTTCGTGCAGAGTTCGAGAGTCGGGCATGGCCAAGCAAGCTTGGCCATGGCACCCGGCCAACGGTCCCTAAAGCCCGCGGGTGGCAACCCGTGGGCTTTGACGCGATTGGTTTTCCACAAACCAGCCGGGATCACGTGCCATGAGGAACCGTCCGCCGTTTCCGATCGTGGTCATTGTTACTTGGTTGATCGCGGCAGGCGCGCGCGCTCAGGCGACGAAACCGCAAGACGTACGCGATTGGGAGCGCGCGGGAGTGGAACTCTTTTGGGCTGCTTTACTCCACGAGGGCCCCAGCAATCCCCAAGGACCTTGTTCGTTCATCTACGGTTCGCGCAAGTCGTCCGAGTTGTTGAAGGGATGGAAACACGCCGTCCACACTTGGATGTCGGCTTCCTCGCGCCGAGAGGTCACTGCCACCTGGACCGACCCGAAGAGCGGCCTTGAGGTCCGCATCGAAGGGGTCCGATTCCCCGACTTTCCGGCGCTGGAGTGGGTTTTGCACTTCAAGAACGCCGGCACGGCGGAGACCCCCATTCTGGAAAGCGTTTGGCCGCTGGAGTTCCGTCCAACGGGCGCGGCGGAGGCCGGCAAGAATATAGTACTGCACTACGCCAAGGGGTCTCTGTGCTGCATCGATGACTTCGCGCCAATGGAGAAGGCCCTCACCCCGGGCACGGAGGTCCATTTGCAGCCCGGCGGCGGCCGCTCGTCGAGCGAGGTGCTGCCGTTTTTCAGTGTGGACGGAGGCGGCGGCGGAGTGATCGTCGGCATCGGCTGGACGGGCCAATGGTCCGCCACGTTCGGGCGCGACAAGGAGAATCGCTTCTACGCCCGGGCCGGCATGGCCACGACGCACTTGAGGCTTCGGCCCGGCGAAGAGATCCGCACGCCGCGCATGCTCGCGCTTTTCTGGCAAGGCGACCGCATGAGGGGCCAGAATCTCCTCCGCCGCTTCCTGCTTGCACATCATCGGCCCCAGCCCGGCGGCAAGCCACTGGTCTTGCCCGTGCTCGTCGGCTCCTGGGGCGGCTCTCCGGCGGCCGAGCACCTGAAGACCATCGAGCGGATCAAACGCCACGACCTGCCGATCCAGCTTTACTGGATCGACGCCGAGTGGTTCGGCCAGGCCCCGTGGTTCCGCAGCGCCGGCAACTGGGAGGTCCGCAAGGACCTCTATCCGCAGGGCTTCCGTGCCATCAGCGACCCGCTGCACGCTTCCGGGCGCAAGCTCCTCTTGTGGTTCGAGCCGCAGCGGGTCTGCCCGGGGACGCCGTGGGCCAAGCTCAAGGACCGCCCCGGCTGGCTGCTGGACCTGAAACAGGGCGAGCCCGCGTACAAGCAACGGAACATGAGCTGGGGCGTCCCGCACGAAGACCCCCGCTGGGTCCTTTGGGAAAGCCGGCGGAGCCAGATCGTCGAAGGGGACATGCTCTGGAACATGGGCGAGCCGGGCGCGCGGCAGTTCCTCACCGATTGGCTCTCGGAGCGGATCAAGGAGTCCGGCCTGGATTGGTACCGCGAGGATTTCAACGTCGCGCCGCTGGAGTATTGGCAGGGCGCCGACCCGCCGGACCGCCGCGGGATCACGGAGATCCGCTACGTGACCGGGCTCTACGCGATGTGGGATGAGCTTCTGCGCCGGCATCCGCACCTGGCCATCGACAACTGCGCAAGCGGCGGACGCCGCATCGACCTGGAGACCATTGGCCGGGCCACCGCACTCTGGCGCACCGATTGGCCGGCCGACGCGATCCACAGGCAGTGTCACACGCTGGGGCTGATGCCCTGGGTGCCGCTGCACATGAGCGAGGGGGTGGAGCTCAAGAAGGGCAACGAGTACGAAATCCGCAGCGCGATGTGCGCCGGCCTGAACGTCAAGCTGCCGCCGCAGGACGACGAAAAGTCGATGCGCGAGGCCAAGGCCCTGATCGAGCAGTACCTCGCTATCCAGAAGTACTACTACGGCGACTTCTACCCGCTCACGCCGTACTCTCAGTCCCCCGACGCTTGGATGGCGTATCAGCTCGACCTGCCGGAATCCGGCGAAGGGCTCCTGGTCGTGCTTAAGCGGCCGAAGAGCACTCATAAGAGCCAGCGGCTGCGGCTTTTCGGGCTGGACCGCGGGGCGTCGTACGAGGTCACGAACCTGGACAGCTCGCAGAGCCAGAAGATCGGGGGCAACGTGTTGACCGACCAGGGCCTTGAGGTCGTGCTCGCCGGGCAGCCCGACTCCGCCCTGGTGCGCTATTCCCGCAAGTGACGAGGGTGCCGGTCATCTCCCCCTACGCGTGCCAGTCGCAGTCCAACTCCGCGCTGGCCGGCTCGATCTGGAGCGTCGCGTGATGGATGCCGAACTCCACGTCCAGGAGCGTGCGGAGATCGGAGAGCAGGTCCGCGTGCGCGCGCCTGTCTTCGGCGATCACGTGGGCCGAGAGCGAATCCATGCCGCTGGTGATCGTCCAGATGTGGAGGTCGTGGACCTCCAGCACGCCGGGCGTGGCGGCCATCGCGGCCCGCACGGCGTCAACGTCGATCCCCTGCGGGGCGCCTTCCATGAGCACGGCGACCGACTCGCTCACCAGACGCCACGAAGAGTAGATGATCAGAAGTCCGATCAGGGCCGACGCGACCGGATCGGCCCAGTTCCAGCCAAAGGCCCAGATCAGAACCCCGGCCACGATCGCGCCGATGCTGCCCAGGGCGTCGCTGAGCACGTGGAGCCAGGCCCCGCGGAGATTCAGGCTTTCCTCGCGCCCCTTGGCCAAGAGCCACAGGCTGGCGAGGTTGACCGCCAGGCCGCCGACGGCCACGGCCATCATCAGTCCGCCCTGGACCAACGGCGGCTCGCGCAGGCGCTGCCACGCCTCCACGAAGATGAGCACGGCCACGGCGACCAGCGTCGCCCCGTTGGCCAATGCGGCGAGGATCTCCGTGCGATAGTATCCATAGCTCCGCTGCGGAGTCGCCGGGCGTCCGGCAATCCACACGGCAAACAGGCTCAGCCCCAAGGCCCCGGCGTCCGAAAACATGTGCCCCGCGTCGGCCAGCAAGGCCAGGGAATTGGTCACCAGCCCGCCGATGATCTCCGCAACCATGTATCCGGCCACCAAGAAGAGGACTATGGCCAGGCGGCGGCGGTTTGCAGACACTCGGGCCCGAGGATGGTGTCCGGGCTGGGCGCAAGTACTCATGCGAGGCGACCCTTGGAGGTTGCGGCAATCATACGCCGCATCCGATTGGCCGGCAAGGAGAAGCGTCCGCGGGCAAGAGTTGGCCAGTTGGTGGACAGCGGCCCGCCGGGGGATTAGAGTGATTCATGGGTTTTTGGCCGGCGTTGGACGGACTTCCGGATAGACTTCGGAAGTCTGCGCGGGTCTGCGAGAATTGTGCGGGATGGTGCGATGAGCGGTTTTTGCGGTTGGCCGCTGACTTTAACTATTACCGTGTTATC
>CAYGZI010000594.1:0-3923 GCA_964354245.1 uncultured Planctomycetaceae bacterium | reverse complement strand
AGGTGATCGTCGTGGCCGACAGCTCCAAGTTCGGCCACCGCAGCCTGACGCACCTGTGCGAGCTGGGCGGCGTGGACTACCTGGTGGTGGACAGCGGCATCACGGAGGAGTGGAAAGCGCGGGTGGTGGCGGCGGGAGTGAAGCTGATGGTGGCGGAGAGCAATGATGAAGGATGAGGGATGAGGGATGAAGGATGAAACGCGAGTGGTAACGAATAAGGAAGTCAATATGGCATCATCTTCGCCCCATTCATCCCTCATCCCTAATCCCTCATCCCTTGCTTCATCCCTCATCCCTCATCCTTCGTCCTTTCTTCGTTCCACCGTCGAGCAGATCGTCCGGCAGATCGTGCTGGAGCATTTCGGCGGGCCGCCGGGCAAGCCGGAGTTGGTGGTGAGCATCTCTGCGCGGCACGTCCATCTGAGCGACCAGGACGTGGAGACGCTCTTCGGCGCCGGGCGAAAGCTCACGCCGATGAAGGACCTCTATCAAGAGGGCGCTTTCGCGGCGGAGGAGACGGTGATGATCGTGGGCCCGGGGCGGCGCCGCATGTTGCCCACGGTTCGCATCCTCGGCCCCACGCGGCCGCGGAGCCAGGTGGAGCTGGCCTTCACCGACGGGATTTCGCTGGGGATCGACATCCCCGTGCGTCAAAGCGGCAAGATCGACGGCACGCCCGGCTGCGTCCTGGTCGGGCCGGCTGGGGTGGTGGAGCTGAAGGAAGGGGCGATCCGCGCCGAGCGGCACGTCCATATCGGCCTCGAAGACGCCGCGTATTACGGCGTCAAGAGCGGCGACCGCATGAGCCTGCGGGTCTACTCTTCTTGCCCGGCCGTGTTCGAGGGGCTTTTGGTCCGGGCCGACGAAGCGAGCAAACTCGAGGTCCACCTCGACACCGACGAAGCGAACGCGGCGGACATCGATCACGCGGGGAAAGTGGAATTGTTCAGACCGTAACGCAGGCATCTCGCCTGACACAGTAGGGCAGGTGGTAGGGTGGGACAAGCGCAGCGCTGTCCCACCATAAAATGGCTTGGATTGTTGGTGGGACAGCGCTGCGCTTGTCCCACCCTACAACTGGAGAATCGAATCATGGCAAAAACGATGGAAGCGCTCGGGATGATCGAGACCAAGGGGTTTGTGACCCTGGTCGAGGCGACCGACGCGGCGCTGAAGGCGGCCAACGTCCAGTTCCTGGGCTGGGACAAGGTCGGAAGCGGCCTGGTCAGCGCCTTTGTGACCGGCGACGTGGCCGCGGTCAAGGCCGCGACCGACGCGGGGGCCGCTGCCGGCGGCCGCATCGGCGAGGTCGTCAGCGTGCAGGTCATTCCTCGCCCGCACGAGGACCTCGATGTCGTGCTGCCCCCGGGCACCGGAAAGTCCTAGTAAACCGACGTACTCCGAAAACTTCCGAAGTCTTGAAAACTTCGGAAGTTTGTAGGGAGTTTGCCGCGGGCGAAGAATCCATGACACCCCGAAACACAACGACCCGAACCAAGACACCTCGAAGAAGGGAACCCACTGCTATGCAAGACGCCATTGGACTGTTGGAAACCAAAGGGCTGGTCGCCCTGGTCCAGGCCACCGACGCCATGGTCAAGGCGGCCAACGTGCAGATCGTCAAGCGCGTGCAGATCGGCGGCGGGCTGGTGACCACGATCGTGCGCGGGGACGTGGGGAGCGTGCGTGCGGCCGTCGAGGCCGGCGCCGCGGCTGCCTCCCAGGTCGGCGAGCTGGTGGCCAGCCACATCATCCCCCGGCCGGCCGAGGGCGTGATCGCGGCGTATTTGACGTAGATGCCATGAAGATCCTCGTTGCCAACCTCGGATCGACGAGCTTCAAGTATCAGCTCATCGACATGGACGGCGAGCGTCAACTGGCGCGCGGCGCGATCGAGCGGATCGGCTCGGCCGAGAGCCGCTGCGTGGTCCAGATCGACGACCGGCGGCGCGAGGAGGTTTTGTCGGTCCCCGACCATGGCGAGGCGGTGCGAATCTGCCTGGCGGAGCTGACCCACCCCGAGCTCGGCTGCATCAAGGACGCCGCGGAGGTGTCGGCGATTGGCTTCAAGGCGGTGCTCGGAGGGCGCGTGGACGGAGTCCAGCGCGTGACCGACGAGGTGATCGAAGCCATGCAGGAAGCCGCCGACATCGCCCCGGCCCACAACCCGGCCTACATCGCCGCCATGCGGGCCCTGCGCCAGAAGTTCCCGCAGATGCCGCTGGTGGCGGCCTTCGAGACCGATTTCCACCGCACCATCCCGGACTGCAACCGCCACTACGCCGTGCCGCTGGAGTGGGCGGAAAAAGGCCTCGTGCGGCGCTGGGGCTATCACGGGGCCAGCCACCGCTACATCGCCACCCGGACCGCCGAACTGCTCGGCCGCGACGACTTGTCAGGGGGCAACAAACCGGCAGGCAAGATGCCTGCCCTACGGATCATCTCCTGCCACTTGGGCGGGTCGAGCTCCGTGTGCGCCATCCGAAACGGCCGGAGCGTGGCCAACAGCTTCGGCATGAGCGCCCAGACCGGCCTGCCGCACAACAACCGCGTGGGCGACTTCGACCCGTTTGCCCTGCCGGTGGTGATGAAGCTCACCGGCAAATCGCTCGAAGAGGTGCTCAAGATGCTCGCCTCGCAGAGCGGGCTTCTGGGCCTAAGCGGCCTGAGCAGCGACCTGCGCGACCTGGAAGCGGCGGCTGCCAGCGGCAACGCCCGGGCGAAGTTGGCGATCGACGTGCTGGCCTCGGCGGTTCGGCACTACATCGGGGCCTACCTGGTCGAGCTGGGCGGGGCCGACGCGATCGTTTTCACCGGCGGGATCGGCGAGAACCGCGTCGAATTCCGTGCCGCGGTGCTCCGCAATTTGGAGGAACTCGGCATCGTTCTCGACCCGGCGGCGAACCGCCAGGCCAAGGGCGAGGCCCGGATTAGTGCCCCCGAGAGCCGCGTGCAGCTCTGGGTCATGCCGACCAACGAGGAGCTGATCGTCGCCCGGCAGGCAAAATGCTTATTGGAGGCTGAGGGATGTTCGTCGCCAAAGTGACCGGGTCGCTGGTGTCCACGCAGAAGACGGCCGCGATGGTCGGCCACAAGCTGCTCATGGTGGAGCCGTACCGCTTGGACGAGGCCCGAAAGGGACTCAAGTCTGCCGGGCGGACGTTCGTCGCTGTGGATACCGTCGGGGCCGGCGAAGGAGAACTGGTGCTGGTCACTCAGGGCTCCAGCGCCCGCCTGACCCCGGAGACGAAGAGCCTGCCCGTGGACACGGTGATCATCGGGATTGTCGATTCGGTCCACGTGGCAGAGGGGTGTGTGTATGACAAGGAGAGGGCAGTAGGCAGTAGGCAGTAGGCAGCAGGATCGCAGAATTCGGAGGTCGGAAGTCGGAATTTGGAAAGGAGGATTGCCCCGCGCCCTTCCGACTCCCCGCTTCCCACTTCCGAATTCCGACTTCCCACTTCCGAATTCCGAATTGACCCACTGAACCGTCAGAGGTTTCCCCGCCATGCAGATCAGCGAAACCGTAGTCCGCAATGTGGTTCAAGAAGTGCTGCGCCGGCTGGGGGCCGACGGCAGCCCGGCCGCGCCGCTGCCCAAGGGGGCGGACAGGGCAACGCACGTCGGCCGGTTCGGCCTGTTCACCGACGCCGACGAGGCCGTGGCCGCTGCCCGGGACGCCTTCGAGCAGCTTTCGCGCCGCACGATCGAAGACCGCCGCCGCGTGATCTCCCACATCCGCCGCATCGCCATCGACCAGTGCGTCGAGCTGGGCACCATGGAGATGGAAGAGACCAAGATCGGGCGCCTGGAGCACAAGATCGAGAAGATCAAGACGCTCGGCCTCATGGCGCCCGGCGTGGAGTTCATGCGGAGCGAGGTCTTCAGCGGCGACCACGGGCTGGCCGTGATCGAGCACGCCC
>CAYGZI010000593.1:0-3993 GCA_964354245.1 uncultured Planctomycetaceae bacterium | reverse complement strand
GCGGCACGTAGGCGTAGACCTCCAGCCCGCAGAGCCGGCTCACGCAAACGCTCTGGGCCCGGCAGACCTTCGACAGATCGTTTCGCAAGAGGTCCACGATCATCACGTTCTCGGCCCGGTCCTTTTCGCTGGCCTGGAGGGCTTCGGCGGCGGAGCGGTCGGCCTCGGGCTGGGCCGTGCGGGGCCGCGTTCCTTTGATGGGCCGGGCTTCGACCTCGCCCGCGCGGACCGTCAGGAACCGCTCCGGAGAGGCGCTGACGATCTGGAAGCCACCGAGGTCGAAGTACCCGGCGAACGGCGCCGGATTGCGGCGCCGCAGCCGGAGATAGAGATCGGCCGGATCGTCGTGGGCCGGATACAAGAGCCGCTGTGCCAGGTTCACCTGGAATACGTCGCCGGCGCAGACGTACTCAATGGCCCGGCGGATTGCGTGCAAGTATCCCTGCCGCGAGAAATTGCTCGAAAGGCCCTCGACGCTCCCGGCGGCAAAGTGCGGGGCCAGCTCGTCGGCAGCCACCGGCGCAAGCGTCGAGCGTCTTGAGGACCGCGGGGCTTCCGGCACGGGCCCGGAAAGCCAGGAGCCGACCTCCTTCAAGCGACTGGCCGCGCGATCGAGCCGTGCCGCCGGCTCCTTCTCCGGAAAACCCTGCGAGACGATCCAGCCTCGCCCTTCGCTGTGGTCCAGCGCGATCACGACATCGTAGAAGCCCACAGCCATCGCAGGCACTCGGAATTCGTCGATCCGCGCTCTGGGCAGAGTCTCCAGTTGGCGCCCCAAGTCGTAGCTCAGGACTCCGGCGGCGCCCCCTTGAAACGGCGGCAGCCCCGGCACCGAAGCGGCCCGGTACTCGGCCATCTTCTGGGCGATGAGGCCCAGCCAGTCGGCGCCGCGATCGGCCTCGTCGGGCCCAAGTTCCAGATACTCAAACGGCTCGGCAGCCAGAAACGAGTAGCGCCCCAGGGCCGGGTCTTTCATCGCGCTGTCGAGAAACAGACAGTGACGCCGTCCCGCCAGCCGTAGAAAAAGCTCTTCCTCGCCGGGCAGCGGGCGGATTTCCTCGACCAGCGGGCAAGCCGTGGCGGTCATCATCCCGACCAGTTGAACCCGCCGTTGATGTTGACGATCTGGCCGCTCACGAAGCTGGCCGCCGGGGAGACGAGGAACCGGGCCACGCGGGCAACCTCCTCGGGCGCGCCCCAACGCCGGAGCAGGGATTCGTTGCGGACCCGCTCTTGCCAGCGCGGCGAGGCCCCCTCGCCCCACGCGGTCTTGATCCAGCCCGGGGCCAGGCAGTTGACGCGGACCTCCGGGGCCAGCGACCGGGCCAGGCTGCGGGTGAACGCGGCGACGGCGCCCTTGGCGGCGGTATACAGCTCCCCGCTGTCGCCGTCCATGCCCCGGTCCACCCCATCCCAGCCCATGTTGAGGATTGCTCCGCTGCCGGCCTCTTTCATCCGCTTTCCGGCCAGTCGCCCCAGGCGCATCGTGGCCACCACGTCCACCTGCCAGAGGGCCTCGAGCTTGCGCTCGAACGGCCACCGCGCGGCCGGGCCCGTCAGGATGTCCACGCCCGCGTTGTTGACCCAGATATCGACCCCGGATCGCCAGGCCCATGCCTGCTCCACCAGCAGGTCCTGCTGCGCCGGGTCGGCCAGATCGGCGAGCACGACCTTGGATTGGACTCCGCAGGCCCGGGCCTGGGCGGCGACGGCTTCGGCCGCCTCGCGGCTGGTGCGGGCGTGGACAAGGACCGCGGCCCCGGCCCCAGCCAGCTCCAGGGCAATGGCCCGGCCGATGCCCTTGGCAGAGCCGGTCACGATGGCCGTGCGCTGATCCAGTTCCTTAGAGAGACTCTGACTCATGGCCCGCTTACCTCAACCGCTTCTCTCTCGATCATCCTTCGCGCCTTTGCGTGAAATCTCCTCACCGCGGCTCGAGAAACTCCCGGTCCAGGCGCGTGAACGAGATGAACTGATACCCCTGCTTCACGCCCCGCTCCCAGAGCACACCCACCGTCTTGTCCTTGAGGACCGTCAGGTCCGAGTAGGCCGCGTGCCCCTTCCAGATCGGCCGCTCCACGGGAAACGTCCGGCCCTCGTCGTAGCTCATGCGGACCACCAGGTTCATGCGCCCGGGGCCCTTGGGACCGGTCCAGAGGATCCGGTCGCGGTCGTCGCCGGCCGCCTTGAGCGTGTAGCGCTCGATCGCACAGGCGACGGGCGAGACGGTCAAGCCCGGCCGCGGCTCGGACCACGACCATCCTGCGGATGGTGCCCGGCCGCCGTCGCTGCTCTCGGCCATCCAGCGGTGCGGCCCGTTCTCTTGGCGGATGTCCATGAGGATCCGCCCGTCGGCCAGCTCGACCAATTGGCATTCGTCGCCCCCTTTGCCGCCGGGCACCAGCGGGCTGCGCTGCCAGGTGCGTCCGTGATCTTCGCTGTAGATTGCGAAGACCCCGAACGGCTTGTAGCGCCACACCGGGGCGATGAGCCGCCCGCGGCGGTCTTGGATCGCCCCGCCCGGGCCCACCACGCTGCTCCCCCACTGCCGATCGTCCATGTCGCGGCTGACCTTGGTGAGATCCGTGGGTTCCGACCAGGTGACGCCATTGTCATCGCTGGAGCGGGCGAGGATCTGATTATCGTCCGTGCCCGGCCGGGCCGTCTCCGTGTTCCTCTTCGGCTTGCAGCGGAGATAGAGGAGCCAGACGCGGCCTGTCTGGCGGTCCACGACCGTCGCCGGATTGGCCGCCGACCATAGCTCGCCCGGGTCTTCGATCACCTTCATCGGCGACCAGGTCTTGCCGCCGTCAATGCTGCGGCGGAGCACCAGGTCGATGTCTTGCTTGCCAAAGCCCGGATCGTCCAGGCTGTACTTGCGGGCCTCGGCAAAGGCCAAAAGCGAGCCGTCCGCTGCGGTCTCGATCGCCGGGATGCGGTAACTGTGGTAGCCCTGCGTGCCGGACACATAGACGTCCACGTGGGTCAGCGCCGGCTGAGCCCAGGCCGCAGTCGCAACGAGCCACACACCAAAAGACAACACCGCCCGACGGATGTTCATGGGTCCCTCCCAATTGACGGTCTGTCTGCTGCGTCCATAATAGTATTAGTATTGGCGGCGGGCGTCCAGTGGCGGGTTCCGCTGGTCCGCGAGCCGCAAGCGCGGAGCGTTCACGGCGGGGCTTCTACCGTCGGGCTCGACCCCTCGGGAGCAAGCTGCTTCTCGCGGCGTGGCGTGGTCGCGGCCAGGCACAATAGCGCGATGAACGAGACGCAGAAGAGCGGCAGACCGATGATATGATCCCATCGCAGCCGGCCGACCAGCGGCATATTCTGAACGAGGTCGTCGATCCGGAGTCCCTCGCCGCCATCGACCGTCAGCAGGGCCTTGGCGTCCTCCATGCGGATCGGGCCGCGTAGCAACTGGACGCTTCCGTCGGCACACGCCACATTGCCGGCGCCGGGCTCGGGATTGAGCCAATAGCTCTCCGCGACGTGATGGCTCGTCAGCGGCTGAGACTTGTCCGACTTCGATGCGAAGAGGTCCTCTAAGCTCGGGTCTCGCGGCTCCATCCAATGGATGTCCGAATCGGCGACCTCGACCAGCAACACGGTGTCGCGGTCGCCGTCGGTGATCTCTTTGAGACGACGCGACTTGCAGCCCGGAAAGGCGGTGTTCGGACCAGTGACAACCACGACACTGGTCAGCGGCGGCCAATTCGCGCCGGCCCTCTCCGCGCTGGGGCACCTGTAGGCCGGCGGCACATCCTCTCCCAGTAGCCGGTTGTTGGGCGCGTTCCAAGGCTCGTTGAAGTTGTACTTCTTGTAGGCGTCGTCGCGATCCATGTACGGCAAGAGCAGCACGCGCCAACTGTGCATCGGCTTGCCGTCCTTATCGCAGACATACGCTGGGGGAAAACAGCCGTGCTGCTTCTCATAACTGGAGTTTTGCAAAGTCACGCTAGCCGCAACTTGGCAACCACATGGTCGTAG
>CAYGZI010000592.1:0-4014 GCA_964354245.1 uncultured Planctomycetaceae bacterium | reverse complement strand
TCGAGCGAGTTGATTGCGTCGATCCCGGCCAAGCTGTAAGCGCCATGCAGTGGCTCCGCTACCTCGATCCGGCCCAATTCCTGCTCTTCACGCTGATTCTCACGCGGGTCAGCGGTCTGGTGATGACGGCGCCGATCTACGGGACGACGGACATCCCCACGCACGTCCGGGCCTTGCTGGCCCTGGCCTTGGCCGTGCTCGTGGCGCCGAGCCAGTTCGGGCGCGCGGCGCCCGATCCCGCGACGCTGGTCCAGTACTTGCTCCTGGTCGGCAGCGAGCTGCTCGTGGGAGTGGCCCTGGGGATGGGGATCGTGATTCTCCTGTCGGGGATCGAAGTGGCGGGGCAACTGATCGGCTATACGGGCGGGTTGCTGGCCGCGGAGGTCTTCGACCCGAGCCAGGAGAGCAACGTCTCGATCTTCTCGCGGCTCCTGTTCCTGCTGGTGCTGGCGATCTTCGTGGCGATCGGGGGGCACCGGATAGTGATGGCGGGGCTGCTGGACACGTTTCAGACCATTCCGCCCGGGAGCACGGCCTCGCCGGAGTCGCTCTCCGAGACGCTGATCGACCTGGTCGCGCAGAGCTTCGCGCTGGGGATTCGCGCGTCGGCCCCGATTGTCACGGCAATGCTCCTGGCGAATCTGGTGCTGGGACTGATCGGCCGCACGCTGCCGCAACTGAACATCCTGGTGATCGGCTTTGGGATCAACGCGATGCTGATGCTTGGCGCCTTGATCCTGTCGCTGGGAGCGGCCGCGTGGGTCTTTGAAGACCAGATCGGCTCGGCGGTCGAAGCGGTCCTGGGAGCGCTGGGGAGCAAACAGTAGACGGATCGCTTAGCCGCGGCACTTGTGCCGCGCTTACGTGCATCGCGTAGCGGCCGGGCTTGCCCGGCGTTTTTTTCCACCCTATGCCGGACACCGGTTACGAAAAAACCCAGGACCCCACCCCGCATCGCCGGCAAAAGGCCCGCGAGGAAGGGAGCATCGTCAAGAGCCAGGACCTCGGCTCCGCGCTGGTGCTGATCGCGGGGATCGCGGCCTTGTTGGTCTGCGGCAAGGTCCTGGTGAGCTTCCTGGCCGGCTACGGAAAGCAGCAGCTCGGCGGGACCCCGTGGCTGGGGGCCGACCAGGCATTTGCCGTGGCCCATTTCCACGGCGTGCTCCTGGAGCTGGCCCGGTGCCTCTTGCCGATCTTCGGCACGCTCTTCGTCGCCGGCGTCCTGATCCACCTGGTGCAGGGCGGGTTCCTCTTCCTGCCGGACCAGGTGGCCATGGACCTCAGCCGCATCAATCCCCTGGCGGCGCTGCGGCGGATCTTCTCACTCAGCAATCTGATGCGTCTGGTGTTCGGGCTGTTCAAGATCGGGGTGATCGGGGCGGTCGCCTTTCTCTGTTTCTACAACGAGCTGGCGCTGATCTTCAATCTGACCGCGCAGGACGTCGGCCCGATCGCCGGTTACCTCGGCAAGACCCTGCTGTGGACCTCGCTGAAGATCGGTGTGGCGCTCTTGGTGCTGGCGGTCCTGGACTACGGCTTCCAGTTCTGGCGGCACGAACGCGACCTGAAAATGACGCCGCAAGAGGTCCGCGAGGAGATGCGGCACCTGGAAGGGGACCCGCAGATCGTCGCCCGGCGGCGGGCCGTGCAGCGTCAGTTGGTGCTCAATCGCCTGGGGCAAACGGTGCCCAGGGCCGACGTCGTGGTCACCAATCCGACGGAACTGGCCGTGGCCATCCAGTACGAGCCGGCCAAGATGGCGGCGCCGGTCGTGGTGGCCAAAGGGGCGGGGCTTTTGGCCCTGCGGATCCGGCAGATCGCCCTGGAGCACGCCATCCCCATCGTCGAGAAGAAGCCCCTGGCCCAGGCCCTCTACCGCGAGGTCGAGATCAACCACCCCATCCCGCAAGACAAGTACGCGGCCGTGGCCGAGATACTGGCGTACGTCTACCATCTGAAGGGCAAGAAGATCAACCCCGCAGCGTGAAGGATGAAGGATGAGGGATGAGGGATGAAGGATGAAGGAGGATCGCTGATGGCGGCGTGCTCTGCCCTCTGCCCTCTGCCTACTGCCCTCTGCCTACTGCCCTCTGCCTACTGCCTACTGCCTACTTGTACCCGTACCGGTCCATGAAGTCGCTCCAGCGGCGGGCCACCGCGGCCCGGGCCTCGGGCGAAATCTCGTAGCGGTTGGGGCGGTAGTCGGCCTTTGCCCGGACGTACTTCTCCAGGGCCGGCAAGACGGCATCGAATTGGCCCAGCTCCAGCTCCGCGTAGATCCGCCGCATTTGGGCCACCGGATCGGCCATCAGGTCTTCGTAGCGGACCTCGCACAGGCGCGAGGGCTGGATCAGCGCCCGGTCTTGCTCGAAGGCCTCGTACATCCGCCGGAAGGTCTCGAAAACCCGCTCTTCCAGGCCCGGGTAGGGCGGCGCCTGCAACCCCTGATACCAGTAGAGCCGCTTCCAAAGGTTCACCGTGGAGGCGAAGACCACGTAGGGGTCGCGGACGATGTGTACGAACCGGGCGTCGGGGAACAGCTCCAGCAACGTCTTGACCCGGCCGGTGTTCGGCGGCGACTTGAGCACGATCCGCTTGGGATCGACCAGGGTCACGCACTGTAGAAACCAGACCAAGGCCCGCTTCCATCGGGCCAGTGCCCGCGGCGGCACGTCCCGCAACGTCAGGTACTCCTCATCCTCGGGCGGCTCTCTGCCGAAGACCATCGTCAGGTAAGGAGACGGGACGCCCATGTTGCACAGCGCGAATTCCTCTTCCTGGGGCCGGTCCCAGCCCGCCGGCATGTTGTCCATCGGCCGCAGCGTCGGCATGAACGCGGAAATCAATCGCGGCAACACGCGACGCGACAACAGATAGTGGTTCGGGGCAAAACAGGCGTAGGTCGTAGGGAACGTGTGCCGCGGGTCCAGCACCATCAGCTCGTGGAGCCAGGTCGTCCCTGCGCGCCAATGCCCGAGAACGAAGATCGGATGCCGGTCGATCTTCGTGCGCGTGATCTTCCGACCCCAAAGGACCAACTGGATGACCGCCAGCAACCAGTTGAATACGCCAACGGCCAGCAAAAAGGCCGCCATCGCGATGCGGGAGGGACTGACCCGGAACCGGTGCCGCACGAGGAGCCGGAGCCACGGATAGAAGGTGATCCCCTCCCAGAAACGCAAGAACCAGGGCCGGTCTTTATATCCCCCCAGGGCGGTGCCCCCGTGCGCTTCCCGCGGGGATGGGCCACCTTGGGGCGATCCGCCCACGCCTTCTCCGTTGGGACCGCCGGCAGCCGTGCCGTGCTTGCCCGTCCGGCTGGGGGCAACTTTGAGTGCTTCCATCGAACCGATATCCCTCGTTCGGGCAATCCGGGCTAGTGTCGCACCTTCCGACGAAGGAGTTTAGAGGAATAGAGCGGCCTGGGCAAGTCTGGTTTGTCGGCAGACTGATGACTGCTTGAGCTGCCCAGCGGCTCCTCACCCAGTCACTCCCTCACCCCGTCCCCCATCTTCCCGTCCCCCCCATCATCCAGGATAGCCAAGTCCCCAACACGGTGGCCGCTGCGAAACCGACCTGGACACCCCTCCGGCATTTCGCTACGCTCCGCCCTCTTCACTTCTACCTAGACTCGTCCAAATCCACTTCCACCCGTTGACGCGTCCGGAGGGACGGATGGCTTCAGGCGCGCTTGCGCGCCCCGCGGGGACATCCCCGCTGGGGCGGGTCCAAGACCTGATCCTGCCTGTCGGACTGATCGGCAGCGTGCTGGTGATCCTGGTCCCGCTGCCCGCCGCGCTGATGGACGTCCTCTTGTCGTCCAACGTCGCGCTGGCGGTCATCATCCTCCTGACGACGATCTACGTCCGGACTCCGCTGGAGTTCAGCATCTTTCCCTCGCTCCTGCTGGCCACCACCCTGTTCCGCCTCGTGCTGAACGTGGCCACCACGCGATTGATCCTGACCCGGGCCGGAAACGCGGGGATTCTGGCGGCCGCCGCGGTGATCCGGGCG
>CAYGZI010000591.1:0-4033 GCA_964354245.1 uncultured Planctomycetaceae bacterium | reverse complement strand
CGACAAGAGCTGCCTTTCTTCCAGGGGCTCGCAACGCAACAGGCGGCCCCGCGCCCCGCTTGGGCACCTCCTCCCGCCCGCCGCTCCACGCCGCCGCGACCGCAACCCACGCGCGCCACGCAACAGGGAATCGAGTAACATCGTTTGGTCCTCCGAAAAAGAGTAGACAGTAGAAAGTAGTCAGTAGACGGTAGGGGGAACTCACCACGGAGACACGGAGGGGAATCAACCACAAAGGCACAAAGACACGAAGAAGCATGAGGGCGGGGAAATGATGGACGCGGATTTCATATTCCGAACCGACGCCGACTCCTCGTCATCTTCTTCCCCCTTTGTGTCCTTCGTGTCTTTGTGGTCTATTCTCCCCCGTCTCCGTGTCTCCGTGGTTGGCTCCACGTTTTTCCTATCCTGGGGTTGTGGTATAATGAAACGAGCCGTTACCCCGGCGCGCACTACGAGCGCCCGGGGGATGGTCGGGCCGGCGAGGAACACGGTTGGCGCCTTGGGCCTCGCCGGCCGCTTTTGTCAAGGCTGAAGGATGAGGGATGAAGGATGAATGGGGATCCGGCCCGCACTCACGCCTCGCTCTGGTTTTTCATCCCTCATCCTTCATCCCTCATCCTTTCCCCCCCAGCCCCTAGTCCCTAATCCCTACCCCCTGCTATAATACTCTCGTCCGAGTTGTTTCCTGCCCGAGGAGTTCCTTCTATGCCCATCGTCGTCGAAGCCATTTACGAAAACGGCGTGCTGAAGCCAGCGGAGCCGTTGCCGCTGGGCGAGCACGAGAGAGTCCTGATCAGCGTGCGGCCGGGAGTGACGTGGGCCGATCGAACAGCCGGGCTGCTGGGTTGGACGGGCAGCGTCGAGTTGGCCGATCGCTTCGCTTCGGACCCCGAACTGGATTTCCCGCCGCCTTCGGAGCAGCCATGATCTTCGCAGATATTCAAGCCGGTGCGTCGGTCTTTATCGACGCCAACACGCTGGTGTACCATTTCGAGCCTCATCCCGTCCTTGGGCGCCCCTGTACCGCTTTGATCAAGCGCGTCGAGTTGGGGGAGATCGCCGGCGTGACGTCGACCCACGTGTTGAGCGAGGTCGCGCATCGCCTGATGACGATGGAGGCTATGAAGCGCTTCGGCTGGCCCTTCGCCGGAATCGCCCAACGGCTGCGGCGACACCCCGCGGAAGTCCGAAAACTTTCCGACTTTCGCGACGCCATCGAGGCCGTACCTAAGTTGGGTCTCCAGATCTTGACCCCTGCCGCGTCCCTGATCGCCTCCGGTGCGGTCATCAGCCAGCAGACCGGACTGCTGAGCAATGACGCCCTGGTGGTGGCCGTAATGCGTGAGCATGGGCTGGTACACCTTGCGAGTCATGACGCGGACTTCGACCGCGTGGCCGGGCTGACTCGCTACTCCCCGGCGTGAAGTAGGGTTCAGGGTTCGGGGTTCAGGGTTCAGGTAAGAGGTATCAGCCATCAGCTTTCCGCTTTCCGCTCTCCTCCCCCCGTTCATCATTCATCACTCATCATTCATCATTTCTTCCCGATGCCCAACAACTCCGCCGCTTCGGCGCGGAAGCGCTTGAGGAGCGCCCGGCGGTAGAAGCTGAGGCGGGGGCCGGTGAAGGTCTCGTGCTCGCGGAGGGCCTTGTCGGTCCACGCCGAGGCCTTGTCGAGCCACTTCTTGGCCTCTTCGGCGTGCCCGGCGCGGTGGTGCGCCATGGCCAGAAAGAACCAGGTCTCGGCTGGTGAGCGCCGCGCGCGCTCCATGGGCTCGGGGACTAGGCGATCGGCCTCGGCCAGCCGCTGGATTGCCTCCTCAAACCGCCCGGCGCGGTAGAGCACGGCCCCGAGATTGAGTTGGTAACGAGGCGACTTCGCGTCCCGTTTCTGCGCCATCTCGGCCAAGGCGACGACCTTCGGCCAATCGCCGACCGCATCCGGCGTCAAGGCACAGGCCCAGGCCGTCTCGGATCCATGCTTCGAGTTCTCCGTCTGGGCAAATTGCCCCAGCATCGCCGAACAAGTGCCGCGGTACTCGTCGAGTCTGCCGGCCGCCAATCGGCCTAAGGCTACGAGTCGCCACACGTGCGCATCGTTCTCGCCCGGTTCAACGGCCTTGGAAAGGTCGCGCAACCCGTCCTCCGTTGCACCCTTCTCGATGTACAGCAAAGCCCGGTTGCAGTAGGCTACGGCATGCTTCGGATTGAGCCGGATGGCCTCGTCAAGATCGGCCAAGGCCTTGTCAAAGTCGCCCTTCTCGCGGTGCGCGACGCCCCGGTTGTTGTAGGCTACGGCATTCTTCGGATTGAGCCGGATGGCCTCGTCAAGATCGGCCAGGGCCTTGTCGAAGTCGCGCTTCTCGCAGTGCGCGACGCCCCGGTTGTTGTAGGCTACGTCATCCTTCGGGTTGAGCCGGATCGCCTCAGTGCAGTCCGCGATGGCTCGGTTGAAGTCGTCCTTTTCCAAGTACCAGGCGGCCCGGACACGGTAATATACGGGATTCAAGGGATTTAGGCGGATCGCTTGGCTGCAATCCGCGATGGCTCGGTCGAAGTCGCCTTTTTCAATGCAAACGATGCCTCGGCTTATGTAGGCTGAGGAACTTAGGGGATTGAGGCGAATCGCTTCGCTGCAATCGGCGATGGCCTTATCAAACTCCCCCTGCGCAGCCTCCACGGTGGCCCGAGCCTGGTAACTCTGAACGGATTTCGGGGCCGGCCGGAGGGCCTCCTTCAAGTCGTCCTCAGCCTTGTCCAGTTGCCCCAATTGCTTGTAGATTTTGGATCGCTCCTGGCAGGCCTGAATGTACGTGGCGTGCGGCTCTTCATTCATGGCGCCGCGGTAGTGTCGGATACTCTGTGCCAGCTCAAGACGCGGACGCAGCCAGTCGATGACGCGGCTGAAATCCGCGAGCGCCTTGTCGCGATTGCCCAATCCCGCGTGAACCTGGCTGCGCGCCAGAAGGACCGGCGTCGGGGGAGTCGGGGCGAGCGCCACGGCCTTGTCGTACATGGCCATCGCCGCGGCAGCGTCGCCTCGGCCGCCCCGCAACTGCGCCAGTCCCCAGAAGGCGTGGTAGTCCTGCGGATCGATTGCCACGGCCGCGTCGAAATCAGCCTGCGCGAGAGCGTACTCCCTCAGCTTCCAGCAACTGTTTCCGCGCCAAAGGTAGGCGACAGTCGTGCGCGGGTTGACCGCGATGGCCCCGGTGAGCATGGCCACCGCTTCGTTGTGCCGATCTAGCGCCCAAAGCGTCAGGCCCGAGGCCAAGAGCGATAGGTAGTGGTCCGGTTGACGCCGCAGGGCCAGCGAGTAGTCGGCCAGCGCTTTTTCCGGCTGGTCGTCGCATAGGTAGTGGAACTCGCCGAGAATGAAGTAGTCCAGCCCGCTGGTGGGAGGTTGGGCCGCGGCCCGCTTCTCCGCTTGCAGCGCGGCGTCCGCTTCTCCGAGCGCCCGGCGGGACTGGGCGATCCACAGATAGACCGCCGGGATCGGTCGATAATATCGCTCGATCCGCTCCAGGACCGCGATGGTCCGCCGGTGGGCCTCCGGCAGGTCTCTCGGCTCGTGCTCCCTGGCCGCCTCCATCTCCGCCCACGCGAAGAGGAGTTCGGCCACGGCCTCCTTGAGCATGGCCTGCCGCTGCGGGCTGAGAAGCTGAAAGCCTCTTTGAACGTCCAAGCGGAAGGAGTCGAATACGCGGTAGAGCGCCAGGGCGGCCCGGCAGTCTTCCTGCACGCGGTCCATGGTGTTGGGCGTGGCGTTGTACATGTTCGCGTGGACCGATTGGCGGTACTCCTTGAAGCGTTGGAACCGCTCGTCCGCCTCCTTCTTGCCCGAGACCTGTGCGGTCAGCCCCGCCAGATCAGCGGCCAGGCCGCCGGACGGATAAAGGACGGCGCCCAGCCGCCCTTGGGCCTCGGCCAGCTCGCGGTCCGCGGCGACGTAGTCTCCCGACTGCAACAGCGCCCCCGCGGCGGTCAGGTGCTGTTCGATCTGAAGCACCTTTTGATAGCGGTTCCAGGCGAC
>CAYGZI010000590.1:0-4034 GCA_964354245.1 uncultured Planctomycetaceae bacterium | reverse complement strand
CAGGCGGCCCGAGTAGATCCAACCGGCGTGGGGGACCATCACGCCCGCCCAACTCTCCGGCCTCCGTTCCGAAGAAAACCAAAGATCGAGCATCTGGTCGATCTCCGCCGCGGTGCCCGGATAGAAACGTCCAGCCACGGCCGCCCGACGCACCCCGCCGGGGTCCTGCGCCGGCGGCACGTTGGTGGCCAGCACCCGGGCCTCGGTCGAGGCCGCCGCCAGACTGTAGATCGCGGCCCGCGAAGAATCCGCCAACCGGATGCGTTGGACCAACTCGTCGGCCACCTCCGCCGCAGACCGTTGCGGGTCAAAACCCACGCCCCACTTCGATTGATCCGTCACCATCACGGCCCGGCGACGCGGATCGACCCCCTCTAACTGGCGCTGGGCGACCGTGCCGTGGACGGCCGGGTCCCAGAGGACCGTCAGCCCCACGGACAAGCCCTGGAGCACGTCGGCGCGGATCGGCATTGCCCGCACCGAGGCCGCCGCTGCCGCAACCAGGTCCAGCAGGCTGACCTGCAAAGGAATCTCCGGACGGAGCGAGACCCGGGTGACGTCGATCGTATCGGGCCTGCCGGGCACGCGCAGTGTGAGGACGGCGCCGTGGACGCCGCCGTCGTAGGCCCCGGGCCGATAGTAGCTGGGAGTGGCGCCGTAGAGGATGGCAAACAGGTTGTCGCGACAGAAGTCGGCGAGCATCGAGACGTCGGCCGGCGTCGGGCCCCCCTGCACCGCCGCGCCCGGATCGGCCAACAGCGAGGCGGCCATTTTGCCGTGGATGGCATAGCCCTCGAAGGTCATCAGCTCGGTGTCCGGCTCCTTCCAGGCGGTCGGGGGCAGACCCGCCTTCAGGCAGACCTGGCGCAAAAAACCCTCGGAATCGAGATTGTGCTCCACGGCGACGCCGGGCAGGAGCAGCCCGCGGGCCGCACCCCGGGCGATTTGCAGCCCGTGCTTGCCGATGGTAACAGCCTTGATGCGGTCCTCGCCCTGCGCGGCCACGGGCTGGGGCGCCCAGAGGATCCAGACCTCCACGTCGAGGTGCTCCAGCTCGACCGGCGAAATGGGCGGGAAGCGCGGGTCGTCCCTGGCCGCACGCACGGCCGCATGATCCAGCGCCGCGTGCAGGGGGACCGACGTGCCGAGGAACCCGCAGCAGGACCGCAACTGCCCGGCCCGCTTCAAGCTCACAAACGAGCCGAAAACGGGCACTTGGGCCACGTCCAGCAGGACTTCGTCGAGCCGTTGGGCGGGCTGCGACCGCACCGCGGCCGCCACGCGCTGCGCCGCCGCGCGAAACACCCGCTCCTCCTGCTCTTGCGTCAGTTGCGGCCGGTCCGAGGGCTGGCACGCGCGAGGTTCGTCTTTTTCCATAGTCTTCTCTCCCGGCGATTGAGTGTTCTCTCCCGGCGACTGAATGCGCGGAGGACGGGCCGGGCAAGGCGACGCCGCGATCCGCACCGGCATGCGCCGGGCGCCCCACGTGCCCGGGGCCTCGGCAAACCGGCCGGCAATCTGCGTGCCGCAGTGCCGGCAGCGGTCCCGCTCTAAAGCATACATCCCAAGATGATACCCGTCGCGCTCCACCAGCGCCCGCCCGCAACCCGGGCAGTACGTCGTCTGGTGCTTCCGGTCGCTGATGTTGCCCGTATAGACGTATTGCAGACCGCATTGGCGGGCCACGTCGTAGGCCATCGACAGGGTCTCTTGGGGCGTGGGCCCGCGGTCGGTCAGCCGGAAATCCGGATGAAAGGCCGTGAAGTGCAGCGGCACGTCCGGGCGGAGCTCGCGGGCGATCCACTGGCATAAGCGGCGGATTTCCTCCGGCGAGTCGTTCGCCCGCGGAATCACCAGGTTGGTGATCTCCACCCAAACGCTCGTCTTGTGGACCAGCCATCGGAGCGTATCGAGGACCGGCTCCAGGTGGCCGCTGCAGAGCTTCCGGTAGAACTCCTCGGCAAAGCCCTTCAGATCGACGTTGGCCGCGTCCATGAACTCGTACAGCGCCTCGCGGGCCGCCGGAGTGATGTACCCGGAGGTGACGGCCACGGTCTTGACCCCCAAGCGGCGGCACGCCTTGGCCGTGTCGATGGCATATTCGGCCCAGACGATTGGGTCGTTGTAGGTGAAGGCCACGCTCTGGCAGTCGAGTTCCCGCGCGGTGCGGGCGATGTCCTCGGGCGCAGCCACGTCGCTGGCCAGATCGACCTCGCGCGACTTGGTCGTGGACCAGTTCTGGCAGAACTTGCAGCCCAGGTTGCAGCCCGCCGTGCCGAACGAGAGGATCGCCGTCCCGGGATAGAACTGGTTCAGAGGCTTCTTCTCGATCGGATCGACGCAGAAGCCGGTGCTCCGCCCGTACGTGGTCGAGACCATGCGCCCGCCGCGGTTCTGGCGCACGAAACAGAATCCGCGGTCCTCTGGCCCGAGGGTGCAGCCCCGCGGGCAGAGGTCGCAGATGAGCTTGCTGCCGTCGGGCGATTGGTGCCACCAGCCGGCGGCCTTGGTGC
Source organism: uncultured Planctomycetaceae bacterium (assembly GCA_964354245.1). GTDB lineage: Bacteria > Planctomycetota > Planctomycetia > Pirellulales > Thermoguttaceae > CAYGZI01. The sequence goes on along the minus strand of CAYGZI010000590.1, from coordinate 1,521 downwards.
CGTCCGGGGCAGGCGGTTCGTCCGGCGGCAGAACGACTTGGAGGGACATCGTGGAGCCTCAGTGTCACAGACTACGGAAGTCCGTGCGGCGAGCGGAGCGATGATGCGCTAATACTACTATACGGGTCCCCCCGGCCGGGAATATCACACCGCCGGGGCACTGCACGGAGCGGTCCCTCTGATCCAACGCAGCCGTAACTCCCGCTCACCACAGCCATAACAGGACAATACCGCCAAGTGCCGGAAAGGAGAAGAGGAGGGCGACCCGCGCGAGCAACCGCCGGCCGCCCAGGAGCCCGGCCAGGGCCGCCTTCGAGGCAAAATTGGCTATCGTCGCCACCAGGATCAGCCGCCACCCGTCGGCGGCAATCTGCGGATCGGTCGTGGCCGACATCCGGGCCGTGGAGAGCGTGATCGCGTCCAGGTCGGTCAGCCCGGACAGCGCCGCCACGACGCACATCGCCTGCTGGCCCAGGTCGCCGAAAAACCGCTGCGCCGCCGCCAACGCGAACAAAACCAGGGCGTACATCGCCCCGAAAACGACCGCCGACTTGATCTGCGTGGGGTTCTCGTGGGTCGGGGGCTGGGCCGGCTCCTTGCGGACCCGATACCATGCGATCAGCGTCGGCACCAGCGTGACCCCCGCCAGGACCAAAAGCGGCGGCATTGCCCCGCGCACGAATTCCTCGGACCCCACCGCCACCAGGACGATGATCCGCACGAACATGACCACCGAGGCGATCATTATCACCACGGCCACGGCGCACGCTCCCGGTCCTTGATCGCGCGTCTGACGCGAGTAGCTGACGGTGGTAGCGGTGCTGGAGATCGCTCCCCCCAGAATGCCCCCCAAAAGGATCCCCGCTCCCGGCCCAAGGAACTTGTAGGCAATGTATCCCCCCAGGCTGATGCCCACGATGAGGACCACCAGCAGCCAGGTTTCGCGCGGGTTGAAGACCTCGAGCCCTGCGGGGCCGTAGGTCTCGTTTGGCAGCACGGGCAAGACGATGCACGTGATCAGCACGAACTGCATGATGGCCTTGAGGTCCTCATCGCCGAGGCGCTGGGCGAGCCCATGAAGTTCGGGCTTGAGTTGAAGCAAGACCGCCACCCCGCCGCCGACGGCGATTCCGACCGCGAGCGGCGCGACCACCAACAAGGCTCCGACGCCGAACATAAGCAGTGCGGCCACGTCCGTGGTGGTTCCCACGTCCTGCGGGTTTTCTCGGAGGCGGACCCAGTGGGACCAGGCGAGCATGGCCGCCAAGCTCAAGAGGGAGGCGGCCACGACCCATCCGCCGAACCCCTTCTGGCCGAGGATGGCCGAGACGGTTCCCAGGACGGTGATCAGCGGGAAGGTCCGCAACCCGATCATGCGTACGGCGGCGTGCTCGCGTTGGAGGCCGACCAGCAGCCCCAAAAGGAGGGCAATGCCCAACTGGCCGAACATCTGAGGGTCGGTTTCCACGTGATGGGTTTCCTTGGGAAACTGTGCCGATTCCTATGAGTAGTATAGATCCA
>CAYGZI010000589.1:0-4043 GCA_964354245.1 uncultured Planctomycetaceae bacterium | reverse complement strand
ATGTTCCATACGGAGCATTGCGTCTTCTGCGCGGCCCTCTCGTCCGGCAGGGACAAGACCGACTGCGGCCGCCCTTGCCGCCGGCACGAGTTGCGCCTGCGGGACCGGATGGGCGTGGAGCATCTCGTGGCCGCCGAGTCCGGATGCCGCAACACGGTCTACTGCGGCGCGCCGCAAGACAGAGCGGAATTCGCACCGGCGCTGCGCGCGCGGGGGATCCGGCATTTCCGCGTCGAGTTCCTCGAGCGCGCGGCCCCACGCGAAGTGCGAAGCGTCGTCGAGCGCTGCCGCAACGCGGTCGCTGCCGGCGCTTGACACAACGGAATCGCTCTGACACACTCTACCTCGCCCGCCGTGTGTTCACGGCGGGCGAGATTCACAACGGGCTAAATGACGAAATGAATCTGCGGTCAACAACATGAATAGGGAGAACGGTCCATGACCCACGATCATCCGCCGCAAAGTGAATGCTGCTGCTGCCGCCGAGAGTTCCTCGAAACCGTGGGGGCCGCCGCCGGCGGCGTCGTTCTCCTTTCGAGCGGCGCCGTGGCGGCGCCGGCCGCAGATGCGAGTCCGCCGGAGAAGAAGACCGCAACCGTACGCGCCGCGTTTCTCTATCCTCCCCCGGAATCGCTCCAACGGGCCGGGTACTTCAGTTGGCCCGGATCCACGTTCGACCCCAAGGGCCGGCACAAGGACTATGCGGCCAGGCTTCGCGCCGTCGAGAAGAGGCTTGGCATCCGCCTCGCGTTGGATGAGAAACCGATCGATACCGCCGCCGACGCCGCGCAATTCCTCGCCGACGTGAAGCAATCCGGGCCCGACGGGCTGCTTCTAATCCCTCTGCAGAAGCAGCACTGGGAGCACGTGATGCGGATCGTCAAGGAAGCGGCCCTTCCAACCGTGGTGCTCGCCACGCTGGGCGTGCTCTTGGTCGATCACATCCGCCAGCTCCACCGTAAGGCCGGCGCGTACCTGGTCAGCTCCCAGGACAACCTCGATGCCGTCGAGCACGGTCTGCGCATGATCCGCACCGTGCGCCGGATGAAGGACGCGCGGATCGTGAGCATTGCGGGCTCGAAGACGGCCGAGGCCCTGGTGCCACACCTGGGCACGCAGGTGCGGGTCATCCCGCACGCGCGGTTTGTGGCCGAGTACAAGCAGACGGCGATCACTCCCGCCGTCAAGGAGCTGGCCGAGGCGTACCGCAGCGGCGCCAAGGAGATCGTCGAGCCTTCCCCGGCCGACATTTTGGAAAGCGCGAAGGCCTACTTCGTCCTCAAGCGGATCGCCCAGGCCGAGAAGGCCGACGCCCTGATGATGGAATGCCTCTCCGGGCTGCGGATCCCGCACCAGCACTGCCCGCCGTGCATGGGCTTCATGAGCCTGCGCGACGAAGGGTTTCCGATCGGCTGCCAGGCGGACTTGAGCTCCACGCTGACCCTGATGCTGGTCCAGGAGCTTTTCGGCAAGCCCGGCTTCCAGCAGAACGCGGCCATGGATACGGAGAGAAACCTCTACTTCGGCTCACACTGCACGAGCCCCTCGAAGATGAGCGGGCCCGACGGACCGGCGGAGCCCTACGCGCTTCGGAGCCACGCGGAGGCCGGCTGGGGCTGCGTGCCCCGGGTGCTCTTCAGGAAGGGACAGGAGGTGACTCTGGCCCAGTACCTGCCGGGGAAGTCGCCGCAGATGTACGTCTACACAGGCAAGGTCGTGGAGTGCCCGCCGATCCCACCCACGGGCGGGTGCCGCAGCAACGTGCTGATGTCGGTCAACGAGGTGGACGACGTTTGCGACGTGAAGGGGATGCACCAGATCATCTTTTACGGCGACCACGGCAAGCAGCTTCGGGCCTTCTGCCAGATGTGCGCGATCGAGGCGGTCAGCTAGAAGGGGCACTGGGTGCGGGGCGTAGGACGGAATTTCATTCCGTCCTACGGAGGGCCGACAGCCGCCTCACGGGTCGGAGACGCGCGTTTGGCAGCCCGACCGGGGGAGGGCTCGATGCTCGAAAGCCAGACGGGACCGCAGAGAAACGTCTGGGCGATTCTTGACGGGCGCGACACCTCCGGCCGACCTTGGGGTTTCTAATCCTGGCTAAGAGACATAACGCTCCGCAGTGCCGTGGTCCATCTCCCTCCTGTCTTCCCCCCCCAACGAGGAGGAAGTGGGCCATGCGAAAGCCAATGGTACTGCGCGGCAAAGGCCGCCCGGCTTGAGCCTGGCGGCCTTTCTTAATGCGCGAAGGAGGCTGGAGTCCGGAGACTGGAGACCAGAGGCGGAACGCTGGACAGCGCCGCGTGGGGGCGGAGCATTGGCGCTGGAGCGGTCCAGCGATTTACACCTCACGCCCCTCCGGTCTCCAGCCTACGGTCTCCAGCCTCATTTCGACGCCTCCAGACTCCGGTCTCCAGACTCCAGTCTGAACTGGCACGCCGTTTGCAACTAGTATAGCCGTCGCTTCTGCCTATTGCAGAGCAATCACCCCCCCCAAATACCTCAGCGGCCCGGTTCTCGGGCCGCTGGGGCCTGAACAGAGGAGAGGCATTCGTTAGGTCGGGGTCGGCAGACGGAAGAGGTCCAGAAGCCGGTCGTAAGTGATTGGCGAGAAACCGGCGGGGTTGACGGGTTGCCGGCGGATCGAGAAGAGCCACAAGGCGAAACGGAAGAGGTAACACCGGAACAGAGAGGCAACCCTCCCGACGGGTCGGAAGTAATTACTTCCGAGCAAACAGGCGAGCTGGGGTTTAGGTGCCCGAACTAATCCCAGCTCGCCTGTATCGTTTCGCTACAGCAATATCGAACATCTGTTGTGTTGCGATACATCTTCGCCATCTCGTTCTCGGGTTCAGGACAATCCAGGAGGGCAGGCATTCTTGCCTGCCTCAGGCAGACGGGAATGTCTGCCACTCTGCCATCGGATGGGGGCGCGAGGCTGCCATCGGAGCGTTTCGCAGGCCCCTGACGCTGTCCCGGGGTCAGTGAGAAGTGAGAATCGAGAAGTGCAAAGTGCAAATTGCCCATCCCACTTTGCACTTCTCGATTCTCATTTCTCACTTCTGGCAGCGGTCTACGTAGGCCCACGACACTCAGACAGGAATGTCTGCCCTCCTATCGGCAGACAGGAATGTCTGCCCTCCTCGCCACTCCCCCCTTTTCTCCAGCCCATGAACCGGTAACATGGCTCTAATCGGTCCGGTACGGAGCGCAACCTTTCGGCCCCCATGACGGAGGACCCGCGTAGATGTTGGAACTCGAACAGGAAACCCGCCGCTGGACGGTTTCCGATGCCGCCGAGCTTTATGAGGTGGCTGCCTGGGGCAAGGGATACTTCTCGATCAACGAGCAGGGGCACATCTGCGTTCATCCGAGCAAGGATCCCCACCGGGCCATCGACCTGAAGCAGCTCGTCGACCGCCTCCAGGCGCGCGGCATCCAGACCCCCGTCCTTATCCGCTTTGGGGACATCCTTCGGCACCGTTTGGGGGAAATCCAGGCCGCCTTTCAGCAGGCCATCCGCGATCACGAGTACCGCGGCACCTACCAGTGCATCTTTCCGATCAAGGTCAACCAGCAGCGCCAGGTCGTCGAAGAGGTCATGCACTTCGGCCAGCCCTACCAGTTTGGGCTAGAGGCGGGGAGCAAGCCCGAGTTGCTGGCGGTGATCGCCATTGCGGCCAACGACGTCCCCATCGTCTGCAACGGCTTCAAGGACGACGAGTTTATCGAGACGGTCATGCTGGCCCAGAAGATCGGCCGCCAGATCTTCCTGGTCGTCGAGAAGTACACGGACCTGGAGGTCATCCTCCAAAAGGCCCAGGAGACCGGAGTGCGGCCCAGGATCGGCATCCGGGTGAAGCTGGCCGCGCTGGGCGCAGGCCGCTGGCAGTCTTCGGGCGGGCACCGCTCGAAGTTCGGGCTCTCGCCGACCGAGATCCTTCGCGCCTTGGCCGAGCTGAAGGCCCACGGGATGGAGGACTGCTTTCAGCTCCTCCATTTTCACCTGGGGAGCCAGATCACGAACATCCGCCACATCAAGC
>CAYGZI010000588.1:0-4064 GCA_964354245.1 uncultured Planctomycetaceae bacterium | reverse complement strand
GCTACCCCTTGGCCGTGGAAAACCGAACTGGTACCATTTTTCAGACGGACACTAGGCTACACACCGTCTGACCGACGCACTGCCGCAAGACGAGAACGGACGCTCGCCCATGAGCATCGATCTGGCCTTCACGCCGTCCGGCCACATCATCGTCGTGGAGCCCACAGTCGAGGATGCCGGCTTCCTCGACAGCTCTGTAGATGCGGCCGTGGTCGGTCGGCTTAGCAGACTGGCGAAGGCCTTTGCGGCATGCCAGGCGGACGGGCTTTTTGCGCTGGCCACCGAGAAATTCGACGCTCCTCTGCCGCCCTCTCTGGCGTACTGGCGGGATTTTGCCGCAGTGTACTTGACGGAACTTTGCCATACGCCAGACACCGCCGATGCCCAGCTCGGCGAGATTCGGCCGCCCACCTCCGCGGAGCTGGCCACGTTGCTCTTGAGCCTGCCGCCCATGCAAGGCGCCGAATACGTGACCAATGCGGCGCTCCTGGACGTTTGGAACGACTTGGACAGGTGGGTGCGAGTCCAGGTTGCCTCTTCCGGGCAGGGCGTGTCGGGTTTCTTGAAGGAGCGGGCGCCGCTCTGGCACCAGGTCGGTCGGGTCTGTTTCCATCTGGCCGAGAACCGTCGCGACCCGGAGTATCCGTTTGCCTTTCTGGCCACCTACGCGCCGAGCCTGACGGGCGGCGCTCGGGTGCAGTATCAGCCGTTGAGCAAGGCCCTTCAGCAGTATGCCGGCGCCAAGGACAGGAAAGCGCTGGTGAAACTGCTTTCGCCCGTCCATCTGGCTTCGCAGACCAGTTCGTTCGTCAAGGAACTGGTCGATTCGGGCGACGTCTACCAACCGCTGGCTTGGACGCCCCACCAGGCGTATCGGTTTCTGAAGGAAGTGCCGGTATTCGAACAAAGCGGCGTGCTGGTGCGGCTGCCCGATTGGTGGAAAAAACGTCCGCGGCCCCGCGTGAGCATCACAATCGGATCGAAGCGGCAGAAGAAGCTCGACTCGGCCGCGATGCTCGACTTCAATGTGCAACTTGCCCTGGGACATGAGACGCTCACCGAAACCGAATGGCGCGAGTTGCTCGCCGCTGAACAGGGACTCGTGCTGCTACGCGGCCAATGGGTCGAAGTGGACCGCGATAAACTGACCGAGGCACTGCGCCACTGGAAGAAAGTTGAAGCTGAGGCCGAGGACGGGCTTTCGTTCATCGAAGGAATGCGCCTGCTGGCCGGTGCTCCGCGAGACCTGGGTGACGGCGGCGATGAAAGCGAGGCCGCGCGCGAGTGGTCATTCCTCCGCACAGGCGACTGGCTTGGCGAGGTGCTTTTGGGCCTGCGAAGTCCCGAGAATCTGGAACGGGCCAAACCGGGCACCGAGTTGAAGGCAACGTTGCGCGCCTATCAGGAGACGGGCGTCGATTGGCTGTGGTTCATGTCGAATCTTGGGCTGGGCGCTTGCCTGGCCGACGACATGGGGTTGGGCAAGACGATCCAGGTACTGGCGCTGTTGTTGATCCTGAAGAAGCAGCACAGCGGCAAGCCGTCATTGTTGGTTTTGCCGGCATCCTTGCTGGCGAATTGGAAGTCGGAGATCGACCGCTTCACTCCGACGCTCCGCAGCAAGTTCATCCATCCGTCGGAAACCTCCAAAGAGTCGCTCGAACGCATCGCCGGCGACCCGGCCAAGGTTCTGCAAGATACCGACGTGGTCTTGACCACCTACGGGGTGCTGCTGCGGCAGCCCTGGCTGTCGGATGTCGCCTGGCGGCTGGTCGCGCTCGACGAGGCGCAGGCCATCAAGAACCCGGCGGCGCGGCAGACAAAGGCCGTCAAACGGCTCCAAGCGGACATGCGGATCGTGCTGACGGGCACGCCGGTCGAGAACCGGCTCTCCGACCTGTGGTCGCTGTTCGATTTCATCTGCCCGGGCTTGCTCGGCTCGCAAGAGAAGTTCAGGCGGTTCGTCAAGACCCTGGAGGCCCGCGGGCAGAACCGCTATGCGCCGCTTCGCTCACTGGTGCAACCGTATATCCTCCGGCGGCTCAAGACTGACAAACGAGTCATCGCCGATCTGCCGGAGAAAACGGAGGTCCGGGCTTTCTGCGGCCTCGGCAAACGGCAAGCCGCCCTTTATGCCAAGCTGGTCAAGGAACTGGCCGACGCGATGAAAGGACTAGAGGGCATGAAGCGGCGCGGCCTGGTGCTGGCCTATCTGATGCGTTTCAAGCAGTTGTGCAACCATCCCAGCCAACTGCTGGGCGACGGGCGTTTTGATCCCAACGAGAGCGGCAAGTTCTCGCGGCTGGCCGAGATCTGCGAGGAAATCGCCTCCCGACAGGAGAAGACCCTGGTCTTCACACAGTTTCGTGAAATGGCCGAGCCGCTTTCCAACTTTTTGACGCGCATCTTCGGCCGGGCGGGCCTGGTGCTGCACGGCGGCACAGCCGTAGGCCGGCGAAAGCAACTCATCGACCGCTTCCAACGCGAGGACGGCCCGCCCTACTTCGTGCTGTCGTTGAAGGCCGGCGGCACGGGCCTGAACCTGACCGCCGCCTCGCACGTGATCCACTTTGACCGTTGGTGGAACCCCGCCGTGGAGAATCAGGCCACCGACCGCGCCTTCCGCATCGGGCAACAACGCAACGTGCTGGTTCACAAGTTCGTTTGTCGAGGGACGATCGAGGAAAAGATCGATACCCTGATCGAAGAGAAGACCCAGTTGGCCGTCGACCTGCTGGAAGGCGGGGCCGAAAAACTGCTGACGGAGATGACCGATGCCCAACTGATCCAGTTCGTGTCGCTGGACATCGAAAAGGCGTGCGCGTAGAAGACACGCGGCCAACGCCGATCTCGTGCAAACCCCCTGAAAGCGAAAAACAGGAGCAATGACGCCATGGCATGGTACTACGGTTGGAAACCCTACGTCTCGGTGGCCGAACGCCGCCGGCGGGCAAAGAAGAAGATGGACACTCTGCGAAAGAAGGGCGTGGACATTCAGCCCATCGTCATCGACGGCCGCGAGATCGCCAAGACTTTTTGGGGGGAAGCCTGGTGCAACCACCTGGAATCGTTCAGCGACTACGAGAATCGCCTGCCGCGCGGCCGCACCTACGTCCGCAACGGCTCGGTCTGCCACCTGGCAGTTGCCGAAGGTCGGATTGAAGCCAAGGTCAGCGGCTCTGAACTCTACAACGTCCGCGTTCAGATCAAGAAATTGCCGCCCAGAAAATGGAACGGCATCAAGCGGCGCTGCGCGGGCCAGATCGGCTCGCTGCTGGAACTGCTCCAGGGCAGATTGTCAAGTCACGTGATGGGCGTGGTGACCGATCGGCGGGAAGGGTTGTTTCCGCTCTCCGGGGAAATCTCTCTTCGTTGCGACTGTCCCGATGGGGCCGTGATGTGCAAGCACGTGGCGGCGGTCCTGTACGGCGTCGGCGCTCGGCTGGACCATAAGCCGGAACTGCTGTTTACCTTGCGTGGCGTCAATCACGAGGAGCTGATCGCCGCCGATGCCGAGGCCGCCGTTTCGGCCGCAACGTCCAGTGGAAAATCGAAACGGCTCGCCACCGCCGAACTCTCCGACGTGTTTGGCATAGATCTGGACACCGACAACCTTGAACGTTCATCGCAAACCACCTCCAATAAACGGTCTAAGAACTTGATGGCAAAGCCAGCGAAGAAAGGGCGCGTCAAAGAAGCGGCTGCCACCAAGAAAGCGACCCAGGGGTCTCGGAACAAGGCCGGTAGAAGGACCAAGAACAACGCCACACACGAAAAACCGGGACGCCGCAGTGCCCGCGCTGGTGAGGTTGGGTGAACGCCAAGCCGTGAATCCGACTGTATGTGGTCGGAGCGAAGGCGCTTCGCTGCTCAGCCACTGGCCACGTTGTGCTGTCTCATCCACTTGACCCTTTCATGGGTGTTCCAAGAAGCACCCTTAAACGGGACGCCCGACGCTGCATGGCGGTTCGACCCTTCTGATTGTCGGTGGCGATGATCTTGGGTGGCCTCAACCCGCATTGTCGCCTTGCCCAGCAGGTTTCTTGGCGAGGGCCATTGCGCGG
>CAYGZI010000587.1:0-4067 GCA_964354245.1 uncultured Planctomycetaceae bacterium | reverse complement strand
CTTGCCTCGCGGCAAGCAGCGGCACACGCAGCGGGCCCCAGCTTTACGCCACCGGCTCGACAAACTCATTGAAGTGCCGGTCGAGGATCCTGTCGCGCTTCTCGGTGCCTAACGTGGCAAAGAACCAGTCCCGCCCGGCGCAGCCCACGAGCAGATCGGGGGCACCGTCGTCCAGGGCGACGATCCGCGATCGCAGTACGCCGACGCGCTCCTCATAAGGCGTTTCCCGATTCCATTCCACCAGGACCGCCAGCAGCGCCTGATCGAACCCGGGAGCCAAGGGCGCATCGTCAGAATCCATGGTGGTGCGAGCGCCGATGAGGATATCGTCGCCGGCGCCGCCCAGGAGCATGTCGCTTCCCCGGCCGCCGATGAGGATATCGCGCCGCGGCCCGCCGATGAGCATGTCCCAGCCGTCCCCGCCCAGGAGGATGTTCGATCCGCCGCCACCATTCAAGAAATCGTTGCCCCGGCCGCCGTCGATTACCTTGGTCAGCGTCACGTCGCCCGAGACCGTCGCGAAATCGTCGCCGTCGCCCAACAGGATCACGATTCTCTGGATCCCTGCCGCGCTAAAGACCTCGAAGCCGGGTTTCGGGAAGAAACTCGCATGGACCTTAATGAGGTCACGCGAGCACATATTGACGGCCACGCGGTCGTCGCCTTGGGTGCCGACGATTTGGAGCACGCCGTCGTGTACTCCCGCACTGGTGATGACGGCCGTCGTGGTGGCGCTGGTGGTGCCTCCATCGTCGTCCGCCACGGTGACGGCAATGGAATACAACCCACCCGCCGCGTACGCGTGGCTACCGCTCAACGAGCCGGCCCCTCCGGCCTCCTCAATCACCGCCGCGCCGGTGGTCCCGTCGCCCCAATCGATGGTCGCCGTGTGGGTATCGAGGACCCCCGCATCGGTAAACGTCCCGGCGAGCGTGACGGTTTGTCCCTCGCCAGCCGACCCCGGCGTCATCGCGCTGGTGCAAAGTGAGGTAATGACTGGCGGCACGTTGTTGACCGTAACCGCGAAGCTCGCAGTGTCGCTCAGCGGTGGGGTGCCGCTGTCCGTCACGCGAACGGTAACCTGTGCGGTCGCCGGCCCGTCCGCTGGAATCCACGTGAAGACGCCGGTGACCGGGTCGATAACAGCCCCGGGCGGAGCCGCGTCCAGGCTGAATGTCAGCGTGTCCTCCGGGTCCGGATCACCGGCCACCGCGGCAAGCGAAAGTGTAGTTCCCTCGTCTGCCATCTGATCGTCAATTGGCTCGATCACGGGCAGGGTCCGCTCGGCGGTCTGCTGCCAGTCATCCAGGACCAACTGACCGAAATTGCCGAAGTAGGCAGCCAGTTCCAGCGAGATATGCACCCCTTGCTGGGCCTGCACGAGTTCTAGGAGTGCCGTGAGGTTATCGATCGCAATCCGGAGCGTGCCGTCTTCGTACGCGGCCATGGCAGCGCCAACGTAACTGACCAACTGTTCTGCAATGGCCCGGTCGTCTACTAACGCCGGGTAGAGGAGGTCAACTTCCGGATCCGGCTCTTGCTCCAGGGCCTGAGCAGCGGCTGCCGAGGCATCGTCCGCGCCCCAGGCAGAAGCAACCGCTGCCTGAGACACCAGGACGTCCGGTGAGGCAGAAACGCCGCCCGCAGTCACGGTCGTCGCGGAGCCGAGTGGCAACGGCGCCTGCCCATCCAACCAGTCCTGGTACCTCTCGTGGACGTCGTTGTGTCCCATCCCGAACCCCGTCAGATCATGCTCGGCCGCCCCAGTGATCGGCACCTCTCCCCACAGATTCAGAAAGAAGTCGAACGCCTCAGCGAGAACGTCTGCCGGATTGCGCGGAGGACTGGGGGTTAAGAGCGAAAGTGTGTTCTGGTAGTACACCTCCGCCTCGTCGACGATGGACGGAACGGTGACTTCGGGGTCTTGTGCCGCGGCTTGGAAGAGGATCGTTCCCACGGCAAGGAACGCGCTCACTTTCCATCCGGGGACGGGCCAAGGTATCGTGCTGAACCAGGGCAGTAAGTGGTTGTGCGAAGGGTGCGGGTCCAACATCGTCATTTTCATGTAGCCGCGATCAAGTGCCTCTGGCAAGTCGGTGCGGGTTTCCAACGCGCTCAAAGCTTGGCTGATGACGACAGCTCCGCGGCTGTGCCCAATCCAATGGATATCCACGGCGCTGTCGGGGAGAATGTTGAGATCACGCACGAAATCCGCGACATAGGACGCCAAGGCCACGCCTTGTTGAACCGCCCTACCCGGGAATGGATCATTGCTGGATGCTGCCCAGTCGAACTCGATTGTGCCGTCGTAGTTCGCCTTCTTTGGATCTCGAAGCGATTCTGCCATATCCGTCACCCAACCTGGGAAAGTCTGAAGGGGCTGGAAGCCATGAGTTACGACCGCGATTACGTACTTCTGGAAGAAAGCGCTGTTGTTGTCCTCAGCAGTCTCCCGGATCGCATCATCTGGGTCCGCAATGACGAGGACGTAGGGACGGGATGGATCGATGCGCAGGGACGCGGGGATGGTTGCGGTATGCGTCCCGGGGGTGACGCCGTTGAGTGCGGCACTTCCCACCTCTTGGTCCTCGTTCGGCTCGAAAACCAAGTCGTCCGAGCGGTAGACTCCGACCTCGAACTGACTGATCCCGCTGCCGACGATTTCGTATGTGAACGTCACGCTCTGCGAATCCTCGGTGGTCGCGGAGAGCATCTTGATGTCTCCGGTCGGCCCCACGGGCCGGTAATTGCCGATCAGGCTGATTGCGTACGGAGAGGTATTCGGGTCGGCGGATGGGTCTAGCGGGCCGATGGCGAAGAGGCGGCCGTCCACTTCGATCAGGGAGTTGCACTTCCGCGGGGTGGGAAGCCGCGGCTCGATCAGCGAACTGCCAGGCCCCGTGGGATCGTCCCGCACCGGGGCGATGCTCATGGAGCCATACCACATCATTCCGAAGTACGCCCGATCGGTCTGCGAGAAGTATTCCGGGCTCCCGTAAAGGTTTTTGTTTTCCGACGAGGTGTACCAAACGTCCTCCCAGGCGAGCCCATCTTTGGACGTGCGGATCTTGAAGGACGCCCCACCCGCGTTCTCCACCGACGCCACGTAAAGACGATCGGGCGCGTCTTCCACAAAGCCCATGTAGCCGTACGTCGAGGTCGTCAGCGGCACCACCCAGTCCGCGCCGTCGCCCGAGCGGAAGACCTTCGCCGAGTAGTTGTAGCACTCGTAATTGCAGCCATAAAGGTGTCCCTTCCATACCGCCAGGTCGCTGATCGGTTTGGGGTTCGACTGGGGCCAGGGTGGACCAAGAGGAATCTCGCTGCGTTCGTCTGCCATGGTATCCACGAAAACTGTCGCATCCGCGGAGCGCCATACACGATCGCGCCAGGTGCCGAAGAACATAGATCCCTGAAATTCGGCCATGGCGGTGACGTATTCCGTCGAGCTAAAGGGGGTCTGGGTCAGTTCGGTGACCGAGACGCCGTCGTACTTCCAAAGTCGGCCGCTGGTGTGGGCCATGTACAGAGCGCCGTTCATAGCCTTCAAGGCGTTGAACTGGCCGCTTGAGACAGCGAGCACTTCCGTGGCGAGCGATATCCCGGGGTCGAAGGCGAGCACCTTGGTTGGATTCGCGCCACCCGCCTGAGTCACGTTGTAAAAGATCTTGCCTTGAAACACCTCGGTACTCTGAGGCGCCCCTTCGATGCCAGCGGCGCCCGTTCCTGTCCAGAGCACGGTGGACTGCGTCGCCGGAACGAACGGCAGGATCAACTCCCAGTTCGACAGGAGGTGCCGCCCCTCCAAAACCTCAAGGCGCAGCAATCGACGATCTTGCGCCGGCCGGTTCCGCCGACGAACAAAGTTCCTTGACGACGATCCGCGGCGAACCTTTTGATACGTGGAGAGGCGTTTCATAGGTGTCCTCCTCCGGGCTAAGAAGTGGATCCGCGATGTTCACAACGCGCGTTAGCATGGATGGGGCGGGGCCGGGTTGCAATAACCCCGTTGGGGAAAATGGCCAATGACCAATGGCCCCGTACTTCTCGGCCGTCGGGCCACGCAG
>CAYGZI010000586.1:0-4077 GCA_964354245.1 uncultured Planctomycetaceae bacterium | reverse complement strand
CCTGCTGACGCCCAACACGTACTACTACAAGGTCTACGGTTTCGACAGCGCGGCCGGCGACCGCGTAAACTTGTACGGCACGAGCGGCGGCACGAACACCAAGCGGGTCATCGCGCCGCTGGACTACCTCCTGGCCACCTACGGCTCGTGGACCGACGCGCCGTGATGTAGGGGCTGGGGGTTAGGGGCTAGGGTTCAGGGGCGAGGAAAGGATCGCTTGGTCTGGCGACACTCTTGTGCTGCTGGCTATTGGTGGAAGAGAACCGTGCCGGGGGGAATTCCCGAATTCATGCCCGCTGGATCGATAGGAGGTTGCGACATGCGCGGGGTTACCGCGGTCGCGATTGTGTGCTCTTTGGCCGTAAGCGTCTGGGGCGCTGGATTGGCCGGAACGCCGGAAACCAGGACGCTGACCGCGGAGGAGGCGGACCAAGCGACGCAGCGCGATTGGCTGTTTCAGGCGATGGGCGAGCCGCTCTCGCAGCGGGCGGCCAAGGAAATCGTCTGGACTCGGGAACTGGCCGCGCGGCTCACGCGGAATTGCCGGACCCTCGATCTATCGAGCGAAATGGGGGAGCTGGGTGCGCTCAAGAGGCGCCTCGGGGAGATACGTGCTGAGTCGGCCCGGACGCAGCCCGCCAAGAGTGCCGAGGCGGCGCCGAGCTGGATCTGGTATCCCGAGGGCAGACCGGCCGAAGACGCCCCTGCCGCAACCAGGTTCTTCCGCTGCCGGTTTGAGGCGCCGTCGGCCGTCAGGCGGGCAGAATTGCGCATTGCGGCCGACGATGCCTGCGAGATCTATCTCAATGGGGCCCGGATCGGCGTTCACGAGACCTGGCAGCGTGCGGCGGTTTTCCCGGTCGGCCCGCGGCTGAAGCCCGGCCTAAACTTGCTGGCGGTGCGCGCGGAGAACAGACCCGCCCCCAGCAGGAACCCGGCTGGCCTTATCGTCCACCTGGCCGTGACCTTGGCCGATGGGAATCGCGTGGCGGTGGTCTCCGACGGCTCGTGGCGGTCGGAGAAGGAGGCTTCCGGGCAGTGGGAGCAGACTGTTTTCGACGACTCGGCGTGGAAGCCCGTCGCGATCGCTGCTCCGTTTGGCGGTGGCCCGTGGGGGAAGATCGCGGAGCTCAGCGGCCCGGATCTGCAAGACGACCCGGCCGCGGCGTACGCCAGCGCGGACCCGGCCGTCAAGGATCTCTATTTCGCCGTCCGGCGGCTCAAGCATCAGATCCTGCTCAAAAATCCCGCGGTGAATTTCACGCAGTTGCTGTTCATCGATCAGCCCCTGCCCCAGGGGCCGGAGTCGCTCCACGAGGCCATCCACCGCATGGGCATCATGGCGGTTCCCGGGGGCCGGCTGCTGGTCCTCGACGGGCTGCACCCCGGCGGCAGGCTCCGCCGGTTGGCGCCCGAGAAGCCCGGCAGTCTCTGGCGCCCCGATCTGTCGTTCGATGCCAGGAAGGTCCTTTTCTGCTACAAGCCGCACGACGAGAAGAGCTTTCACCTCTACGAGATGAACATCGACGGCAGCGGGCTGCGGCAGCTCACCAACGGCCAGTACGACGACGTCGATCCGATCTACCTGCCCGACGGCCACGTCCTCTTCACGACCACCCGGGGCAACTCGTACGTCCGCTGCGGGCCGTTCATCTACTCGTATGTCCTCGCCCGCTGCGACGCCGACGGCGGCAACGTCTATCTGATCAGCTACAATGGAGAGCCGGACTTTGTTCCGGCGCTTTTGAACGACGGCCGCGTGGTCTACTCCCGCTGGGAGTACACGGACAAGCCGCTCTGGCGCCTCCAAAAGCTATGGACGACCAACCAGGACGGCACCGGGGTGGCACATTTCTGGGGCAACCAGTCCGTCTGGCCGGATCATCTTTCAGAGCCGCGGCCGATCCCGGGCAGCCGCCGGGTGATGTTCTCCGGCGTAGCGCACCACGACTGGTGGTCCGGGTCGATCGGGATCGTCGATCCGGACAAGGGACGCGACTTTCCTCACGGCCTGACCAAGGTCACCGCCGATCTCCGCTGGCCGGAAGTCCCCCTCCCGCCCGAGGACCCGAAGGAAGCCGCCGACTACCATGCCTCGGGGCGATACACGGGCTACAAGACCCCGTATCCGCTTTCGGAGGAGGACTTCCTCGTCTCGGCCCGCGGGGTGGGCAACCAGTTTCGTCTGTACCTGATGGACGTCCATGGCAACCGGGACTTGATCTACGAGGGCATTTATAACGTCTGGCACGCCATTCCCGTCCTGCCGCGGCCAATGCCGCCGGCGCAGCCGGACCGGGTCGCCTGGCCCGGCACGGGGAGGGACCGCAAGCCGGTTGAGCCGGGCATGTTCTTCAGCGCCGACGTGTGCCAGGGCGTGCCCGACCTGCCTCAAGGCGCGGTGAAGTATCTCCGGGTCTTCCAGTTGGATTACAAGACCTACTCGACCTGGAACAAGTCGTATCGCCATTCCGGTCCGGCGGTCTCGATCGTGCAGGAGGAGGGCGTCAAGCGGATCCTCTCCGAGGTCCCCGTGGAGGCCGACGGGTCGGTCTCGTTCCAGGCCCCGGCAGGCCGCTCGCTGTATTTCCAACTCTTGGACTCCGACCGCCGCTGCCTGCAAACGATGCGGAGCTTCACCGGGCTGATGCCGGGCGAGCAGCGGGGATGCGCGGGTTGCCACGAAATGCACAGCACAACGCCCCCGCGCCAAGGCGGCCTGGCCCTGCGGCGCCCGCCGACCGGGCTTTCGCCGCCGCCTTGGGGCACCGAGAGCATCAGCTACGAGCGCTTCGCCCAGCCGGTGCTCGACCGCTACTGCGTGAAGTGCCACGCGGGCAAAGCCGGGGCTGCGGACGAGCCAAACCTCGCGCTGCGGCCGGGACACAACGTTTTCAAAGAGCCCTACCTCACGCTGGTGGGGCCGGCGGGCTGGGGCAATCCGGTCGCCCCCGGGCGGCCCGGCTACGGCATCGCCGCGGCGATTCCCGTGGAAAGCAGCTTCGATCAAAACGATCCCAGGGCCCTAACCACGTTGCGGCCCATGCAGTACCTCTCCCATAAGAGCCGGCTGATCGAGCTTTGCGCCGGCGGCAGGCACTACGGCGTGACGGTGGACCCGTTGAGCCTGCACCGGCTGACCGCTTGGGTAGACGCCTGCTGCCCCTTCATGGGCGAGGAGGAGCTTCGCGCCCTGGGCGACCCCGATTTCCCGGGAATCGAGCGTCTGCCGGTCCGTCCGCGCGTCGCTACCGCCCCAGTCATTGAACGACCGTGACGTGGAGGTTGGCATTGAGGACAGCCGGGCGCTTGTTTGTTCGAGTCGTGCTGAGAAAACGCAAGCGAGGCGCGGTACTCGGCCGGAGCACTCCGCATGGCGGGGGAGTGCAGAAGGTATCAAATCGACAGACAGAGCAAAACAACAATGTCGAGACGACATGTCTTTTTTGCGGCGGTTATTGCCGGTCTTGCATGGAGCGCAACCGGTCTCGGGGGGAGCGGCGCCCCAGGAAATCCGCCTGATTCCCTACGGCTGCACCAAGTTCCGTATCTCGATGTTCCCCGTGACGCCGAAGGTTATGGGCAACAACGACCGAATTCCGCGGCACGGGGTCTCGCGCGAAGCGTTGCCGCGATAGCTACGGGGCGTCGGTCCACGAGCCGAACGTCGCCAGCACGTAATCCAGCGGCGCGATGACCCGCTTGGTGTTCGTGCCGCCGCTGGTACCGTAGGCGTTCACGCGGTCGCTGGCCGCGCTGTCGAAACCGTAGACCTTGTAGTAGTACGTGTTGGGCGTCAGCAGGTCGCCCGTGGTGTCGTTTAGGGTCCCGTCGGTCAGGACCGCCGCGCCCAGCTTGGCCCAGAAGTAGTCGTTGGCGCTGCCGTCGTACAGGTTGGCCGTGTCGTTGCCCGTCAGGAGGTCCGCATAGACCTCCTCGAACTGGTAGACGTCCATGAAATACCCGGTGCCCGTCAATCTGCCCATGCCGGGGTAGACTGTGCGCGGCTTGGCGTAGGCGCGGAACGTGTCGTCGCCCGTCGAGCCGGTCAGATACGCCTTGTCGTAGCCGCCCGTC
>CAYGZI010000585.1:0-4081 GCA_964354245.1 uncultured Planctomycetaceae bacterium | reverse complement strand
TCCAGCACAAGATCGTCTACGACACCACGCCGTTCATCTACGAGTCGGTCGCCGAGGTCCTGAAGACCCTCCGCGACGCCGTGATCCTGGTGGCCCTCGTGGTGCTGGTCTTCCTTCAGAACTGGCGCGCGACGCTGATCCCGCTGGTCGCCGTGCCGGTGGCCATCATCGGCACCTTTGCCGTCATGGCCGCCATGGGATTCAGCCTCAACAACCTCTCGCTGTTCGGCCTGGTGCTGGCCATCGGGATCGTGGTGGACGACGCCATCGTGGTGGTCGAGAACGTCGAGCGATGGCTGGCCCGGGGGCTCTCCCCGCGCGAGGCCGCGCGCAGGGCCATGGACGAGGTCACGGGCCCGGTGATCGCCGTGGCGCTGGTGCTCTGCGCGGTGTTCGTGCCGTGCGCATTCATCGGCGGGATCACGGGCCAGTTCTTCCGCCAGTTCGCCTTGACGATCGCGGTCTCGACGGTGATTTCGGCCTTCAACTCGCTCACGCTCAGCCCGGCCTTGGCCGCCATCCTATTGAAGCCGCACGGGGCCAAGCGCGACGTGCTCACCGTGGTGCTCGACGCCGCCCTCGGCTGGTTCTTCCGCCTCTTCAACGGGGCCTTCCAGTGGTCCACCAACCTCTACACCCGGTCGGTGGGAATGATCCTCCGCGCCAGCGCGATCGCCCTGGTGGTCTACGCGGGGCTCCTCTACTCGACCTACTGGGGCTTCACGCGCATGCCGGCCGGTTTCATCCCGCAGCAAGACAAGGGCTACCTGCTGGTGAACGTCCAGTTGCCCGACGGCGCCTCGGCCCAGCGCACCGGAGAGGTGATGCGCCGCATTGAGACGCTCGCCCGCCAGACGCCCGGGGTCGAGCACACCGTGGCCATTTCCGGCCAGTCGCTCCTGTTGGGGGCCAATGCGCCGAACTTCGGATCGCTCTACGTGATGCTCGAAGAGTTTCACCGCCGGCGGAGCGCGGACCTGACGGCCGACGCGATCGCCGCACGGCTGAGCGGGCGCTGCCGGGACGAGGTCCGCGAGGCCCTGGTATCGATCTTCGGCGCCCCGGCCGTCGATGGGCTCGGAAATGCCGGCGGCTTCAAGCTGATGATCGAAGACCGCGGCAATCTCGGCCTGGGGGAGCTTCAGGCCGCCGCCGACGCGATGGTCGCCCGCGGCAACGCCACCCCGGGCCTCGAAAGCGTCTTCACCAGCCTGCGGGCCAACACCCCCTGGCTCTTCCTCGACATCGACCGCATCAAGGCCAAGTCCATGGGCGTGTCGTTGGGCAACGTGTTCGACACGCTGCAAATCTACATGGGCTCGCTCTACGTGAACAACTTCAACGAGTTCGGACGCTCGTGGCAGGTCAACGTGCAGGCCGACGCGTCGTTCCGCCGCAGCATCGAGGACGTCCGACAATTCAAGGTCCGCAATGCCCAGGGACAGATGGTCCCGCTGGGCACCATCTGCCGCATCCGCGACGCCAGCGGCCCGGTGATGGTCGCGCGGTACAACATGTACCCCGCCGCCGCGATCAACGGCAACATCGCGCCCGGCGCCAGCTCCGGCCAGGCCATCGCCCTGATGGAGGCCATTGCCGGGCGCGAGCTGCCCCCGGCCATGGGTTACGAGTGGACGGAGCTGACCCTGATGCAGCTCCTGGCCGGCAACACCGCCATGCAAATCTTCGCTCTGGCCGTCGTACTGGTCTTCCTGGTCCTGGCCGCCCAGTACGAAAGCTGGTCCCTCCCGCTGGCCGTGATCCTCGTCGTGCCCATGTGCCTCCTCTGCTCGATCGCCGGCGTGGCCGTCGCACGCATGGACGTCAACATCTTCACTCAGATCGGCTTCGTGGTCCTGGTCGGGCTGGCCAGCAAGAATGCCATTCTGATCGTCGAGTTCGCCAAGCAGCAGCGGGAGTCGGGCGTGGCGCGGCGCGAGGCCACGCTGGAGGCGTGCCGGCTCCGCCTGCGCCCGATCATGATGACTTCATTTGCGTTCATCCTCGGCGTGGTGCCGCTGGTGGTGGCCGAGGGGGCGGGGGCGGAGATGCGCCGCACCTTGGGAACCGCCGTCTTCAGCGGCATGCTCGGAGTGACGCTGTTCGGCATCTTTCTCACCCCCGTCTTCTTCTACGTCATCCAGTGGCTCGGCGATCGGCGGCAACGTCCTCCGGCGGGTGCATCGCCGGCGTCTCCCGACGAGAAACGAGTCGCGCTCCCCGTGTTGCAGGGACTCCCGGCAACCGACCCCTGGACCACGTCGGCTCCCGCACCTGTCGCCGCGCCTAGTGGGCCGACAGACTAGTGGGCGGACGCACCTGATTTGACAGGAGGACAGACATTCTTGTCTGTCCGATTGGACAGGCAGGAATGCCTGTCCTCCTTGGGTCGGGTGGCATGCCCTCGACGGCGCAGCCGGCGTGGGCATGTTGCCGCAAGGCACATGCTCACCCGACGCTTCGCGTCGTGAGAGCATGCCACCCTGAAAACCCAAGTTCCCTTGCGGTTCCGCTCAGCGGCGGTCCGACGGACCGTACGTGTACCACGGGCCTGGCACCGGACAGAGAATCCGCGGCAACGGCTTCGGGCAGTAGCAGTCCCGCTCGCACGACTTCGGCAGGCACGCGACCGCCGGGAGCGGCTTTGGGCAATAGTCGTCCGGGCACCATCGCGGCGGGCATCCGCCCGGCGCGCCCGATACGGCCGGCGCCGGCGCGTTCTTGCCTGCGGCCCGGCACGACGGGTCCTGCCGGGCGAAGCTTCCCAGGACGCAAAACCCCGCAGCGAAAACGGCCAGTGCAACGCGTCTGCGCAGTCTCACGGCTCGAGTCCCCCTTCCTGCACCAAAGGCGAGGCATCCGGGCCGTTGGCCAGGCGGATCTGCCACCCGCCCCCCAGCGCCCGGTAGACCTGGATCAGCCCCAGCGCGACGTTCCCTTGGGCCTGCGCGAGCTGGTTCTCCTGTTGGACGAGGTCTTTTTCCAGCACGTACACGCGGTTGATGTCGGCCGTGCCCTCGTCGAGCTGCACCAGGACCAGCTCGACCGACTTCTTGGACGCCTTGACGGCCCGCGCCTGGGCCTCGACCTGCGTCTGAGATTGCAGGAACGCCACCAGCCCGTTCTCCACCTCCTCGTTGGCGGTGAGCACCGCGTTCTGGTAGGCCAGGACGAGTTCCTGGAAGCGGGCGTCCTCCAGCCGGATGCGGTTCAAGTTGCGCCCGTAGTTGAGGATGTCCCACCGCAGCGACGGCCCGATGTCTCCGGCCAGCGACTCCGCCTGGCCAATGGCCGCCAGGCGCGACGACTCCAGACCGATCGTGCCGGTGATGGAGATCTGCGGATAGAGCTGCGCGGTGGCAATGCCGATCCGGGCGCACTGCGCTGCCAACTGCCGCTCCGCGCGCCGCACGTCCGGACGGCGGCGCAAGAGATCGCCGGGAATGCCCGCGGCCATTGTCGCGGGCGCCGAGGGAATCGGCTTGGAGCCGAGTTTTTCCGCCAAGTCCTCGGGCGGCATGCCCAGGAGCGTACACAGCCGGTTGCACGACTGGCGCAGGCCGATCTCCAGCGGCGGAATGAGCGCCTCGGTCTGCGCCAGGTTCGTCGCGGCCTGCTCGACGTCCAGATCGCTCACCTTCCCGTTGTCGAACTGGAACTTGACCAGGTCGTAGGTTTTCTTTTGCAGCACCGCGTTGGCCCGGGCGTAGGCCAACTGGGCTTGGAGGGTGCGGGCCTGGACGTAGCTTTCGGCCACGTTGGCGACCAGGAGGACCAGGGTGGCGTCGTAGTCCTCGATAGAGACGTTCAGCTCGGCGTCGGCGGCCTCGACGGCCCGGCGCAGCCGGCCCCAGAGGTCCAGCTCCCACGTCAGATTGAGGCCGCCGTCGTAGAGGTCATAGAATCGCTGGTCGGTGAACTGCCGGTTGGCCACGCTGGTGCTGACCGCGTTGCGAGAGTAGTCGGCAACGGCCTGCTGCTGTTGCGGGAAGAGACCGCCTACGGCGATGCCCCGCTTCGCCTGGGCCTGCGCGATCCGGAAAGCGGCCTCGCCCAGCGAGAGGTTCTGCCGGTACGCGCC
>CAYGZI010000584.1:0-4087 GCA_964354245.1 uncultured Planctomycetaceae bacterium | reverse complement strand
GTCGTAGTTGGTCTTCTGGCCGACGCGGGTCTCCTCGACCTCGTAGCGGACGCGGGTGACCGGGCTATAGGCCGCGTCGACGGGGATGATGCCGATTTCCTGGACCTGGGGGCTGTGCTCGCTGGCCGGCACGTATCCCCGGCCGGTCTCCACCACGAGCTCCATCGCGAAGGGCACGTCGTCGGTCAAGGTGGCGATGAGGTGGTCCTCGTTGATCACATCGACCTGATCGTCGGTCTGCACGTCGGCCCCGGTGACTACGCCGCGGGTGGCCCGCTCGATCCGGAGCACGCGAGGCTGCGGGCTGTGGCTTTTCACCACGAGGGACTTCACGTTGAGCACGATGTCGGTGACGTCCTCGACGACGCCGGGCAGCGTGGTGAACTCGTGTTGGGCCCGGTGGAGCTTAACGCGCGTGACGGCGCTCCCTTCCAGGCTGGACAGGAGAATGCGGCGGAGGCTGTTGCCGATCGTCACCCCGAAGCCGCGCTCGAACGGCTCGGCGACGAACTTGCCGTAAGTGGGCCCGAGCGTCGACCGCTCGCACACCACCTGGCTGGGAAGCTCAAGTCCGCGCCATCGTACACGCATGGGAAGCCTCCGGGCTGATGGACTCTACTTGGAGCAGAACTCGAGGATCAACTGGACCTGAACGGGGACGGAGACGTCTTCCACCCCGGGGTTCCTCAGGACGTGACCCTCCGGGACCGGCCCCGCGACGACGGCGAGGAAGTCGGGAACGGGCCGCTTGTTCTCCGCGACGTTTGCCTGGATCGCCTCGAGGGTCTTGGCGCGATTCTTAACGCTGATGACTTCTCCGGGGCGGACCATGTAGCTGGGGACGTCCACGCGGCGGCCGTTGACCGTCACGTGCCCGTGGCGGATGATCTGCCGGGCCTGGGACCGGGAGGCGGCGAAGCCGAGGCGGTGGAAGACGTTGTCGAGGCGGAGCTCGAGGAGCGTCATGAGGGCCTCGCCGGTATTGCCCTTGGTGCGCTCCGCGCGATGGAAGTACTGGCGGAACTGCCGCTCCTGGACGCCGTAGTAGCGCTTGACCTTCTGCTTCTCCCGCAAGTGCACGGCGTAGTCGGTCAGTTTGCCGCGGCGGAAGGTGTGCATCCCCGGGGGGGCCTGCCGGCGCTGGAAGGCGCACTTGTCCGTGTCGCAGCGGGCGCCCTTGAGAAACAGCTTCATTCCCTCGCGCCGGCAAATCCGGCAGTCGGGTCTAATGTTGCGAGCCATACCGCTTTCTCATCCACGTCGTCGCGTTTGGTGATTCATGGCGTTTCTTGCCCCTCCGGCACGAAATCCGAAATCCGAAGCTCGAAATCCGAAACAAATTCTAAGCCCCGAATCCGAATGTCCAAGGCGCTGGGCCGGCTGTTTTGGATTTCCGTTTTCGGTCATTCAGATTTGTTTCGGATTTCGGATTTCGTGCTTCGAACCTGATTTCGGCTCCGCCGCGCTAGGCGGAAGCGTAACCTGCCGCTTGCGCTACACGCGGCGCCGCTTCTTGGGACGGCAGCCGTTGTGGGGCAACGGGGTTATGTCTTCGATCGACTTGATGGTCAAGCCCGCCATCTGCAGGGCGGTGATCGCGCTTTCCCGCCCGCTCCCGGGCCCCTTGACCTTCACCTCGACCTCCCGGACGCCGAATTTGATCGCCTTCTCGGCGGCTTGCTGGGCGGCCATCTGCCCGGCAAAGGGCGTGCTCTTCCGGCTTCCCTTGAAGCCGGTGGTGCCGGAGCTGGCCCAGCAGAGCGTGTCTCCCTTGGTGTCCGTGATCGTCACGGTCGTGTTGTTGAACGTCGCCTTGATATAGGCGACGCCGACCGTCACGTTCCGCCGTGCTTTGCGTCGGGTTGATTTGGCCACCGCGAACAATGCTCCCGATTTGGAGGTTTACCGCAAGTCCTTGACGCCCTTCTTTCCGGCCACGGTCTTCTTGGGCCCCTTGCGGGTCCGCGCGTTGGTGCGGGTCCGCTGGCCGCGGACCGGAAGGCCGCGGCGATGCCGGATGCCCCGGTAACAGCCGATGTCGCGGAGCCGGGCGATGTTCTGGGCAACTTGCCGCCGCAACTGTCCTTCGACCACGTAGTCCTTGTCCAGCAAGGCCGCCAGCCGGGCCAGCTCGTCCTCCCGGAGGTCCTTGGCTCGCGCTTGGGGCTCCACTCCGGCCTTGAAACACAACTCCCGCGCGATCTTCGGTCCCACGCCGTACAGGTAGCGCAAGGAGATGACCGTGGGCTTGTTCCCCGGGATGTCAACGCCCAACAGACGCGGCATACGCTAGTTCCCTTGTTGAAAGCCCTCAGCCCTCGGCTATCGGCCCTCAGCTATCGGCAGAAGTCCAAGGGTGGATAGCTGACGGCCGATCGCCGGGGAGGCACGCCCGGCGGTCGGGCGCCATGACGCAAGCCCCTAACCCTGACGCTGCTTATGTCGCGGATTGGTGCAAACGACGTAAACGGTGCCTCGGCGGCGGACGATCTTACAGTGCTCGCAGATCCGCTTGACGCTGGCGCGAACCTTCATGACGACTCACGATCTAACCTATGGCCCCATAAGGCAAAGTGTCTCAGTATAAGCGACGCTGGCAGGACGACTCAAGGGGCACCAGGGGATTTCACCCGCGGGCAAGTTCATTCCGCTGGCGGGCGACTGGCCCCTGGAAGCCTGCCGGCCGCAAAGGGCAAACCCCTGACCGATTCCTCCGACGCAACGCAAGTTGCCTAAAACTCCCATGCTATCTCATCGCCGCGTCCGCTTCGACCCCCTGCTCGTTGGGGCCGCACGTCAACACGTACGGTCCCGAATCCAGGACGGCAATCGTATGCTCGAAATGGGCGCTCGGCTTCCGGTCGGCAGTGACCTGGGTCCAGTGGTCGGCGAGGGTCCGGACCCGCTTCGTTCCCATATTGACCATGGGCTCGACGGCGATGACAAGACCTCGCAAGAGGGGGAAGTCGCCCCCACGTCGAAGCTGCTTGCTCACGAAATTGGGTACCTGCGGGTCTTCGTGCATTTCCCGGCCGATCCCGTGACCGACAAACGACTCCACCACCGAGAACCCGTTGTCTCGGACGAAGGCCTCCATCTCGGTAGCGACCTCGCTCCAGGTGGATCGCTTTCCGATCAGCTCGACGGCCAAGTCGAGCACTCCGCGCGTGACGTCCAGCAGGCGCTGGACTTCCGGTCTGACCCGTCCGACGGGGAAGGTGGCGGCGGCGTCGCCGCACCAGCCGTTGAGCTTGCAGCCGGTGTCGATGCTGACGATCTCGCCCTCGACCAAGCGCCGCGGCCCCGGAATCCCGTGGACCACCTCCTCATTGATCGAGATGCACGTGGTCGCGGGAAAGGGCACCTTGCCGGGCACTCCCTTGAACAACGGGGTGGCGCCGTGCTGCGCGAAGAAGCGGTCTACCGCGGCATCGATTTCCGCGGTGGAGATCCCCGGACGGATCAGGCCGGCGATGAGCTGGAACGCCTCCCACACCAAGAGCCCCGCTTTGCGCATCAGCGCAATCTCCCGGGGCGACTTGTACTCGATCCGCATGACCGGGACTCCTCAACCGGCAAGACGGTCCAGCTCCGTCTTGACCCGGGCGAAGATCTCCTCGACGCTCCCCAGCCCGTCGATCTTCTTCAACAAGCCCTGCTTTGAATAATACTCCAAGAGCGGCGCCGTCTGTTGGCGGTAGGCCGCCAGGCGTTGCGAGATGACCTCGGGCTTATCGTCGGTCCGGCCGCGGCCTGCGAGGCGGCGAAGCAACTCGTCCTCCGGGACGTCCAACTCCAAGACGGCGTCCAGGGGGGTCCCTTGACTGCGGAGCATGGCGTCCAGGGCCTCGGCCTGGGCGATCGTGCGTGGGAAGCCGTCCAAGAGGTATCCGCCGCGGCAATCGGCTACTGTGAGCCGCTGGGCGATTATCGCCACGATGATGTCGTCGGGGACCAATTGGCCGCGGGACATGTACTGGTCGGCCTTTTGGCCGGTCTCGGTCTTGGCGTCGCGGGCGGCGCGGAGCATGTCGCCGGTGGAGAGATGGGCCAGCCGGTAGGCGGCGACGATCCGCTCGGCCTGGGT
>CAYGZI010000583.1:0-4095 GCA_964354245.1 uncultured Planctomycetaceae bacterium | reverse complement strand
GGCCAGTCCCCCGGTCTTGGCAAAGGGGACTGCCTCACTGCTGGCAAACAGGATGTTCACTCCCGGAGCCTCCTTCCTCGATTCAACTCTACCTCAGGATTGAGGCGGTACGCGTGTGGCGGCTAGGCAACCTCGAAAATGTCCCGGTTTTCGCGGGGCAAACACGGGACTGCCCCTCTCAAGGCCCCGAGGATGCCGCCCCGGAGTCGAATGCCACCCCGAAACCCGAATCACGATTCCGGCGGCTGGATCCCAAAGTCGCGGACGGTGAAGAGGCTGGCCAGCGGGTATCCACGCCCCGCGAGAGCTTGCCCTCCGCCTTCCAGCCGGTCCACGATGCCGATCACCCGCGTCACCTTCAGCCCGAACTCCTCCGCCCGGTCGATGGCCCCCAGGGCCGAGCCGCCCGTGGTGACCACGTCCTCGACGATCACCACCTCGTCGCCGGGCTGGACCGGGCCTTCGACGTAGCGGTTGGTCCCGTGTCCCTTGGGTTCCTTGCGGATCATGAAGCCGCACAGGGGAGTGCCCCGCACGGCCGACATCGTGACCACGGCCGCAGCGATCGGGTCCGCCCCAATCGACATCCCGCCCACGGCGGCAGGAAACCGACCCGCCTGGGCGATCAGGTCCAGGATCCCCTCGGCCACCAGCCGGGCCCCGTCCGGATCCAACGTCACCTGCTTCCCGTCGAGGTAATAGGTGGCCTTCTTGCCGGAGGTCAACGTGAAATCGCCGAACCTGAGGGCCTTGTGGCGAATCAGGGCGGCCAACGCGTCGCGGTCGTACACGGGCGAACTCCTCTCAGGAGGACAGACATTCCTGTCTGTCAGTAGGCCAGACATTCCTGTCTGTCCAGTAGGGCAGGCATCTTGCCTGCCATGAACCATGACAGGCACTCCCCTTCGTCTGCCGCCGGTATACCGCGCCGTGATCGTCGGCGAAAGGGGGAGGAGCAGCCCGGAAGCGACAAAAGCCCAGGGGTTGCAATCCCTGGGTTTTGGAGAGCTGACTGCGCGACGAACCCCTCACGGCACGTGCTTCGGCGGCCCGCTAGCGCCGATCCGGCACTCCCGAACCCCGCTCGGCCACCGCTTGCGCCGGCTCCGTAGACCGGCAAATGGCAACCTGGGAGCCGGGCCACGATGGCGTCCCCGCCGAGAGAATGTCGTATACGTCCTCGATGTCGCGATCGCCCAAGCAGATGGCCCCCCGCCCGTCCCCGCGCCGCAGGTTCCGCATGTCGTTGGTCCCGTGGATGCCGAGCCGCTCATCCAATCCGATCCAATACTTGCCCAAGGGGTTGTCGGGCTCGCCGGGGTTGATGATTCCGTTTGGGCCGTAGTAGGTGGGCCGGGTCGCCTTCTCCTTGACCAGATAGGTGCCATCCAGGCGCGGCGGGTCGCGGCCGATCCCGATCGGAAACCGCCCGGCATAAAGGCCGTTGACTTGGAGCACGAGCTCGTAGCGGTCCAGGAAGACGACGGCGTCGAAGGGGCCGCGAAGGACTTTCAGTTTGCTGCCCGGCGTGAGCCGCTCGGGGTCTTGCACGCCGTTGATCTTGGCCAGCAGTTGCCAGGGCACCCGGTACTGCTCGGCGATCTGCTGGAGCGACTCTCCCGGCTGCACCACATAAGGCTGTTCGAGGTGATGCTTGCGAGAATAGATGACCTCGCCGGCCAGTTGGCCGAGCAATTCCGTAAGGTGCCGCGACTCCTCGGCCGAGAGATCGGGCCGCCCGTAAAGCGAGCTCAGCTTCCGGAGCACCTCGACCAGCCCGCCTTTCTCGATCTCCTGCCCCGCGGCCTCCATCATCTCCCGGAATTCCGGCCGGACTGCCTGCGGGGCTTGGCGGGTGGGCGCTGGGCCCTCGGGCGAGCTACGCTGGGCGGCCGACCGATCCGGCTTGGCGGTGGCCGGCGGCGCGATCCGGCTCGGCTCCGCACCCGGGCCGTTAGATGCGCTCCCGGCGCCGGCGGTGTCGCGCCACGGAGAACGGGCGGCGGATCCGCCGTTGGACGGGAGAGGCCGCTCGCCCTGACGGAATGGGTTCCCATCCGGGCGCACGGTGGCGTTAGGGGCATCGACCTTGGCCGCGGCGGGCCAGTCGTCACCACCTGCCAAAGGGATACTCGCCGACCGCTCGTTATTGAGCGACGTGTAGACCGCGTATCCGACCACGAGCAGAATGCTCACAACCACCGCGGTTTTGATAGAATGCATGGGCGTCCTCCTTGACGACTCAGCCCACCCCAGGCTGATTCACGCGGGCCGGCAGTCCCTCCAGGTTACGGGAGCCCTCCATTGTCCACCCGTCATCGTTGGTTCGAGGAGCCGGACGAAGAGCCGGATGACGAGGACTTGGTTGAAGACTCGGATTTCGGTGATTCGGAGCCCGGCACGGTCCGCTGCGGCACGTGCGGGGCCGAGGTCTACGACGACGCCGTGCAATGCCCTACTTGCGGCACCTACCTCATGGAGGACACCAACCCTTGGTCCGGGCGGTCGCTATGGTGGATCGTCCTGGGCCTGCTGGGGGTTGGAGCCGCCGTGGCCGCGCTGGTAGGGCTCGCGCGTTGGTAGCGGGGACCTGGCCCACCGGTCCCCACTGACCCAGCGGGGGCATAATACGAAAAACCCCCAACCGACGCTACGTCAACTTTTCCCGCCGCCAACCGATCCTGTCCGCAAGCCGTCTCGGGGGAAGCACTTATGATCGTAACCCGAAGTGGGGCTTCCAGTTGCCTTGATTCCCCCAAGGGCAAGAGCTACAATTCCCTGACTGGTGGTAGGTCGAGGGCTTGCCACCGCTTAGAGGGGATGGAGCATTATGGGCAGGACGCCGTGGGCCGCTTATCTGTGGCCGGGACTACCCCAACTATGGAGACGCGGCAGTTGGTCTGGCTTGGCCTGGGCGGTCGGAGCGGCCGGCCTGGTGAACTTGGCCCTCGCCGCGAGCCTCGTGTGGAATGAACTGCTGGCTTCCCGGGTCCGTACCGGAGCGTGGGCGGCAGTGGCGGTCGTGTGGGTCGGCTCGGCGACGATCTCCCGCCTTGCGGAGAATCGCCAAGCGGCCCGGCAAAACCGTGCGCCCGCCGGCGATACCTTCGCCGAGGCCACTGAAGAGTACTTGAAAGGTCATTGGTTCGAGGCGGAGTGTGGGCTGCGGGAATTGCTCCGCCGCAACCCGCGGGACCTGGAGGCCGGCTTGATGCTGGCGACGCTCCTGCGGCATACGGGCCGGCTTGGCGAAGCGGGCCAGCAGCTCGACGGGCTCCAGCGCCTGGACGGCTGGGAGCACTGGACCACGGAGATCGGGCGCGAGCGGGCGGGCGTGGCAGCCGCCCGCGAGGCGGAAGGCCGCGAGTTGGCCGAAACGCCGCCCGAAGGATCGGAAGAAGCCGCTCGACGCGAGGACGCGACGGAAGGTACGACGGAAGGTGCGACCGAAGCGGATCGGCGCGAGGATTCGAGAGAAGTTTAGGGTATTTACCGGAGAGTACGAATGTACGAGCGATTCACCGACCGCGCCAGGAAGGTCATGCAACTGGCCAACCAAGAGGCGCAGCGATTCAACCACGAATACATCGGAACCGAGCACATCCTGCTCGGTCTGATCAAAGAAGGGAGCGGAGTGGCGGCCAACGTGCTCCGCAACCTCGACATCGATCTCCGCAAGATCCGCCTGGAGGTGGAGAAGCTCGTCCAGAGCGGGCCGGACATGGTCACCATGGGCAAGCTGCCCCAGACGCCCCGCGCCAAGAAGGTCATCGAGTACTCCATGGAGGAGGCCCGCAACCTGGGGCACAACTACGTCGGCACCGAGCACATCCTGCTTGGGCTGCTGCGCGAGCAGGAAGGGGTGGCCGCCCAGGTGCTGATGAATCTGGGCCTGAAGCTGGAAGAGGTGCGCGAAGAAGTTCTCAATCTCCTGGGACACGGCATGGAAAGCGGCGAAGGCTCGGAACGGGCGGGGGGAGGCGGCGGGGGAGGACAAGGCGAAGGACAGCGGACCAGCAAGTCGAAGACGCCGGCACTGGACAGCTTCGGACGCGATCTGACGGAATTGGCCCGCCAGGGCAAGCTCGACCCTGT
>CAYGZI010000582.1:1506-4131 GCA_964354245.1 uncultured Planctomycetaceae bacterium | reverse complement strand
GCCGATGTTTCTGCGGCAATACACACGGAAGAAGTCGGGCAAGGTCCACCGCTCCCGGGCCGTGTCGGCCCAGCCGCCCGGCGCGGCGGTCAGTCCTCGGGGTGTATCGAGCCGCCGAGGATCATCGGAAGCGGCTTGAGCACGCGCTTGAGCGGATCGAGGGAAAGTCCGAGCGATTCCAGGGTGAGTGCGCCCAGGAGTGTGCTGTCGCCTTCTTCGCCGAAGATCACGTCGGCGACCCCGACGCGGTCGCCGTGCTTGAAAAGGGCTCCCCCTTTCTTGCGCTCGATCTTCGATCCGTCCGCCAGGCGGAAGGTCTCTTTGGCGAGCGGCTTGATCTTCAGCCGCTTCAGCACGGACGCCGGCACCACGGAGTAGACGGCCCCGGAGTCGATGAGGAACTCCAGCTTCTCCGTAGTCTTCGGGGTGGCCGGATTCCCGACTTCGATCTCCAGCACGGTCAGACCCATACAGCACCTCCTGCCTCGCGATCACGGTCCTTTGCGGCATTATACGGTCGTGGCGATCATCCGCACAGGCATTCCCAAGGGGGACAGTCCCCACTCTTACAGCGACCATCCCTGACGGTACGGCGGATTGACGAAAGCGTTGGCCTGCTCGTTGTTGGTCACGCGCATCGCTTGTGCGTCCCACTCCAGCACTCGGCCCGTGCGCAGCGCAAGCGCCCCGAGCAAGGCCATCTCGGTCATCTCGCAGCCGAACTCGATCGGACAGCTCGTGCGCGAGCCGCTCTTGCACGCGTGCGTCCAATCCCGGTAGTGATTCTCGATCCGGAGCAGGGTCGGCGGCGGGTCCGGAAAGTCGCGGAACTTCTCCTCCGGCAGCAACATGCCGCCGCTGGGGCCGCGCGCCCGGCCGCCGCGGCGGAACGGATTGCCGCCGGAGTAGCCGGCCAAGAGCTTGCCCTTCTCGCCCACAAACAAGAGCCCGTCGTGCGGCATCCCCAGGCTGTGGTCCAGCTCGACCGGCCGGTGCGGCTTCATGCCTCCGTCGTACCAGTGGACGCTCAGGGGAGGCCGCTGGCCGCGGGCCGGGAATTCCCACGTGACCACGTTGGCGTGGCTTTGGCACTCCGGCGTGGAGACCTGCTTGAAAAAACCCTCGTGCCGGGTCGATCCGCAGCCGTAGACGAGGCTCGGCGCGCCGAGCCCCAGCTCCTTGAAGTAGACGTGCAGCGTGTGGCAGCCCATGTCGCCCACGGTCCCGGCACCAAAATCCCACCACGGCCGCCAGTTGGCCGGATGATAAACCGGGTGATACGGCCGGTAGGGCGCCGGGCCGATCCACAGGTCCCAGTCCATGCCCGGCGGCGGGGCCGGCGTCTCCTTGGGCCGGACCAACGAGCACGGGTAGGCCGGGTGAGAGCACCAGATGTGCAGCTCGCGCACCGGACCGATCGCGCCCGAGGTCAATAGCTCGGCGGTGCGTCGCGCCGGGTCGCTCGCGCACGACTGGACGCTCGACATCGTCACCAGCCCTTTCGCCTTGCCGAGGGCCTCGCGGACCTTCCGGGCCTCGCCGATGGTGTGCGTGAGCGGCTTGGCGCAGTAGATGTGCTTCTTCAGTTGGATGGCGGGCATGAGGATGACCGCGTGGGTGTGGTCCGGCGTGGCGATGATGAGGGCGTCGAAGGCATTGGCCTCCTTGTCGAGCATCGTGCGGAAGTCGCGGTAGCGCGTGGCGGCCGGATACGCGGCGAATACGCGGGCCGCCGCGTTGTGGTCCAGGTCGCACAGGGCCACCACGCGCTCGCCTTTGCACCCCGCCAGGTAAGCCTGGCCCATGCCGGCGATGCCGACGGCGGCGATCCGGAGGGTGTCGCTGGGGGCCTGTTGGCCCGCGCCGAGCACGTGGCGGGGAACGACCAGGGGGGCCGTCGCGCCGAAGGCTGCCGCACTGGCCGCCAAGAGATCTCGCCGGGACAGGGCCGGGGTGGCCGATCCGCCGGGTTCTGGGGTTGCTTTGGACGGCATCTGCGAAGTCTCCTTTCCGTACCTGGTGCTGTGGCAGTGGCCGCAACAGTTCAGCGGGCCGATCCGCGCGGCGACAGTTGCTGCTGCATGGTCCGCCATTCGGCGCGGTCGATCGCCGCGTCGCCGTTGGCGTCGTACTTCTTCATGAGCGGCCAAAGGGCTTCGGGGACTTCCTGGCGCTCCAGGCGTCCGTCGCCGTTGCGGTCCATGGTGTCAAACAGGTAGTCCGATCGCAGCTCCCGGCTGGTGCCTTGCAGGGCGCCGCTCGCCGCGGCGGCCAGTCCCTGCACGGGGATTCTCACCTCCGCCGCCAGCCCCACGCGCAACGCCGCCGGCGGCTTCTCGATGCGGATCACCGCGGCGTACTCCTTCAGACCTGGGGCGAGCCAACTGGCCGGCTCGGGATACGCGCTTACGGAGACCACGGTCCCGATCATCTCCACGTCCGGCAGGGCATCGGCGCGGATCCTCGCCTTCATATCGGGCTTAATCCACGAGATCCTCGACTCGTTGACCCTGGCCCGCACCTGCAACTGGCTCAAGTCGACCAGGCGGAGGATCGTCTGGCGCTCGCGGACCCGGGCCCCTTCCTCGATCACCGCCTCGCGTCTCCCTCCGGCGGAGCTGAGGC
>CAYGZI010000582.1:0-1496 GCA_964354245.1 uncultured Planctomycetaceae bacterium | reverse complement strand
CGGGGCCTTGATCGTACACTTTGCGACGTAGCCCTCGATCTGGTCGAGGCGATCGCGGGCAAGCTGGAGGTTCGCCCCCTCGGCTTTCAGCCTGGCCTCGGCCGCTGCAATGTCGGCATCGAGCTGCCGGAGCGTCTTCGGCTTGGTGAACTTCTCCAGGACCTGAAGGCGGGCCTTGGCCAGGTCGGCTTCGTTGCGGGCCTTTTGCACGGCGAACCGGGCGTCTTCCATAACGCCCAGCGGCACGGCTTTCGCCGTGGCCCCCTGCTCGACGGCCTTCAATTCCGCCTCGGCCCGGCGAAGCTGGAATTCGGCCACGAACAACTCATTCTGGATCGACTGCGCTTGGACGGCCGCGGTCCCTTCCGCGTACTCCTGCTTGGCCAGCTTAGCCGTCTCCAGGTCGTCCTTGGCGCGCTGGACCAGGGCCGCGCAGCCCGCCGCGACGATCTTCCGCTGGTCGCGTTCTTCCTCCAAGAACGAGGAGTCGAGCTTGACCAGCAGGTCGCCCGGCCGGACCAGCGTCCCCTCGGGCACAATCTCGATGATCGTCGTGCCCGAATTGTCGGCCGAAGGCACCTCGCAGCGGAGGGTGACGCTCCGGGCGCTTTCGACGGTGCCCCGCTCGACCAACTCTCGCGCCGGTCCCTGGGGCAGGGCCGCCTTGGCAGTGGGTGGCTGGGCCTGCGCGAAGCAGGCGGCCCCGTGCAGCGAAGCGGCCAGCACGGCAACGAGGATGACCGCACAACACCTGACGATCTTCGCGCGGCAGCGGCGGGCCCGATCGGGCTGGACGGAGATTCCGGGGTTCACGGGATGAGACCTCCTCGACGAGGACAGAATGGGGAGACACTACCATTCTACTCCCTGCCACAGACGCAACAACCCGCAAATCGCGAGTCCCCATTTCCACCGATCGGCCTCCCCGTCGTCCGGCACGGCCGGTATTATGGTTAGTTTGGGCGTTGGCCGACGACGGCTGATTGCTGATGGCTGACTGCTGATCGCTTATCGCGAGATGATCGTCCTCAGCGTTCAAGGAATCCGAAAGCACTACGGCCCCGAGCCGGTCCTGGCCGGGGTGACGCTCGAGGTCCACCCCGGCGAGCGGATCGGCCTGGTGGGCCCGAACGGGGCGGGCAAAACCACCCTGCTGAGGATCCTCGCCGGCAAGGAGGATGCCGACGGCGGTTCCTTCGAGCTTCACCCCTCCGTACGCGTCGGCTACCTGGAGCAGCAGCCGCTGGTGGACCCCGGACGCACCCTCTGGCAAGAGGCCCGCAGCGCCCTGGACGATCTCGTGCGCCTCCAGCACGAGGCCGTCGAGGCCGCCCACGCCCTGGCCCGATCCGCCGACCCCGACGAGCACCGCCGTCTGGCCGCACGCTTCGACCACCTCCAGCACGAGCTCCACCGCCAGGACGCCTACAACCTGGACCACAAGATCGAGCGGGTCCTGGAAGGGCTCGGCTTTCCCAAATCCACCTACCAGCAGC
>CAYGZI010000581.1:0-4133 GCA_964354245.1 uncultured Planctomycetaceae bacterium | reverse complement strand
CCTCCAGATCGAGCCGCCGACGGTCGTCTCGCTGGCCAAGCGTCTGGAAGAGGTCTTCGTACACGGGGCCGACGAGCCCTTGCGCCTGGCCCGGCACTCGTTTGCCTTGCGCCTGCTGCAATACGTGCGCGACGAGGCCCACCGTTTCGCCCAGCACTATCACCACATCCTGCGGCGGCGATCGACGCTGGGGCAGTAGCACAAGAAGCAGAAAGGGTAGAAGATGCACCGGTTTCTTGTAATTGTTGAGAAGGCCGACGGAAACTACTCGGCCTATTCGCCCGACTTGCCCGGCTGTGTGGCAACCGGCAAGACGCGCGACCAGGCGACCCGTAACATGCACGAGGCGATCGAGATGCACATCCGCGGCTTGCGCGAGGACAAGTTGCCGATTCCCAAGTCGCGGTCGTCCGCGGAGTACCTGGCCGTAACCTGAGCGGCAATCGAGGTCCGAACGCGCTGGGGAAGCGCAGCGTGCGCTCCCATCCTATCCCGATCAACGATGGCAAACAGCGCTCCGGCAGTACGAGTGACCGACGTTTTCCCGCACGGATTCTGGATCCTTGTGGCCGAGAAGGAGATTTTCGTCTCCTTTAAGGACTTCCCCTGGTTCAAAGACGCCCCGGTGGGCGCGATTGTCAACGTCGAGCTTCCGCATCCGGGGCATCTCTACTGGCCCAATCTGGACGTCGATTTGGACCTTGAGTGCATCGAGCACCCGGAGCGCTTCCCGTTGGTCTGGAAGGCCACCAGTGACGACGCGTCGGGGCCCACACTCTGACCTGTGCCATTGCCCCTTTCCCGCCAGCGTCACTCTTCTGCAGGTAGGCCATTCACTTTGCCCGCTTGCGCCGCCGTTCCCGCCGTTCCCTGCGGTGAGATCTTGACGGCCATGGGTCCGAGGGATATCGTAAACGTGGGGGCTGGCCGTCTCTCGTAAGACCGTGGAGGTGAGCGTATGGCTGTCTTGGAAGTTGGGGACGACGGGGTGTTGCACGTGCCCAGCCAATTGCTGCCCGGGGCACAGGCTCATTCCCGCTTCGAGGTAGACACGGTCGGCAACGTGACGGTCCTCCGTCCGGCGGGCGCCGCCCGCCCGTTCTGGCGACAATCCACTCCCGCCGAGCGGGCCGAGGCCTTTCGGCGCTGGGTTGAGACCCCGCGACCCTCTGCCCCCGACCTTGCGCCCGAATACCTGCGCCGTGAAGGCATCTATCACTGATGGCGCAGTACCTCCTCGACACCAACGTACTCCTGCGGACGGTTGGTCCGCCGTCGGCCCATCGCGCGGATTGTGGCGATCCTCAAGATTCATGGGATCGCGAACCTTCTCACGTTCAACGCGGACGACTTCAGGGTGTACGGCATCAGCGTCGTCTCGCCGGAATCCATCCCGACCGCATGATCGGGGATCAACCGATCGGCTTCGATCCGAGTCTCTCAGGCTGGATGAGCCGGCCGGCTGTCACGTCGCCGCCCCGGCAGCGTCATTCGTCGGCGGCCAGGGCATTCACCCTGCCCGCTTGCGCCGCCGCCACCGGCCGAGCGTCGCGCCCGAGGCCCCGAGAAGCGACCAGACGATGAGCGCGCAGGGTTCGGGAATAACAGTCCGGTTGCCCTGAACCATCATGTCAAAGGCCGTCGAACCGCCGTGGTCCTCAAGGGCGACAGCAACCACGTTCATCCCCGCAGTAAGGTAAGCTGGACTGAACGCGCCCCCGTATTCCCATGCCCAAGCAAAGCCTTCCTCGTTGGCCGCGTCGACGAAGTGGCCGTTAACGTACAAGGTGAAGCCGTTGTCGACACCCAGGCCCCACTCAATCGTATTCAAGTCGAAGCCGGTGAGATCGACGGCGGTTCGGACCCAAAGATCGTCGTTAAGAGTCCCCGACATATCCACCGGCCAATAGGTACGGTACGCGAAATGCCCCCATTGCCAAGTGTTCCCATCCGAGAACGGAGCGAACCCGGTGGCCCAACCTCCGGTCGTGGTCTTCCACGCGGAATCGGCTGTTGGGTCCGTGAAGGTGTATTCCCAGAGCGCTCCCGGCGGCAACACGGCGTCGGCTTGTGGGTCCGTGAAGGTCCAGTCCGCCAGAGCATGCCCAGCGCCACCAAGTGTCAACACCAGTACAGCCAGCCCCACAGTCAACCGCCTCATGATGCACCTCCCTTGAGCCTTCTCGATTCTGCCTGTACCCGAAGACACCCCGGTGCCACGCATCCCCGTCCGCATCTTATAGGCCGCTGAGGGCCGCATCCTGACAGTCAAAAAAGAAAAATGCGCCAAATCGACTCTATAGAGGGGGTTTTGGGAGTGTTTGCTGCCCCAGAAGATGGGGTGCGCGGAAGGGGCTTGGGGGTCGGAAGTCTTCTCCCCTGTCGGCCCCGAAGGGGCGAGAGTCAATAGCCAGGGGCGTCAGCCCTCGTTGTTGCACACAAGTCGCCGTGCGGTTTTCCGTCCCGGAGGGACGTCTGACAGTAGCCCAGCAGTTCACTGCTGGGAAGATAGGCAGCCAAGGGAAAATCGCAAGTCCCGGAGGGACGGCCGAAAGCGTCCTTTCGAGCCTCGTTTCCAATCGTCCCTACGGGACGAATACGTTCTTTCCTCGTTCCGAACCCAGCGATGAATCGCTGGGCTATTGTCAAACGCCCCTACGGGGCGAGATACTCGCCACTTGTGCGTAACAACGAGGGTTCACGCCCCCGGCTACTGACTACCGCCGCTCCGCGGCTAAAGGAAGGATCGGCACGGCCCAGGCGATGCAACCCCTGGGCTTCAGGCTACCGCATTGCGGCAGGCAAGATGCCTGCCCTACTGTGGCTATGCAAAGAGTTCCGCCACCGGGAAGCGGAATTCCGGCAAGAGGTCCTCGGCACTGAGCGTTTCGGACGCTTCGAGCACGCTGATCTCGCGGCGGCTGCGGTAGACGGTAACGGTGCGGGTCTGCGGGTCGATTACCCAGACCTGCCGGCTCCCCGCGTCCAGCCAATCCTGGACTTTGGCCAACACCTCGCTGGCCCGATCGCCCGGTGATACGACTTCAACGGCCAAGTCGGGTGCGCCCTGGAAGAAGCCGCGGCCAAGTGCGGACCCGATCCGCTCGGCGCGGACAAAGGCCGCGTCGGGAGCCCGCACGGTGTCGGGGTCGTGGGCGATTTGGAAGCCGGTCTCCGCACCGAACACCCTGCCGAGACGGTTCTTCTTGACAAACGCCACTAGCGCGGCAGCCACGTTGGCGGCAATCCCCCCATGTTCCGAGCCGGCAGGCGACATCAGGACCAACTCCCCGCGCAGCAACTCGCACCGCCCGAGCCCGGGCGTTTGCAGCAACTGTTCCGCGGTCGTGACTTGTTCAATAGTAGCCATGATTCCCCACACGTTGATCCTATGCGTCCCAAAAGGGGGTGTCAAGACTCACCACAGGGAAAGCCCAGGGGTTGCGACCCCTGGGCTTTACGGTTGCGGCGTTGGATTGCTCTGCACCGCCAGGAAGCCGAGGCGCAACTCGTGCAAGAGGTGCTCGAAGGTCTCGCTCTCTTCCGCCGTGCGGTTCCCCTCGGTCTTCTTCTGAAGGAGGTCCAGCGTGTCGATCAAGTGCCGGGCCTGATGGATCCGCAGCTCCGCCTTGCCGGTGAGCGGATTGGCCATGAGTCCCAGCGCGATCATCGTCTGCACGGCAAGGGAGCCTGCCAGATCCACGAGCGTGGGCGGCGGCAGCGGATGGTCCTCGTCCGGACCTGCGGCGGGGGCCTCTCCCGCCGGTTTCTGCTCTGCTTCGCGACTGAGGGCCTCTTTCTCGGCCTCGACCTGGGCCTTCCAGTCTTCGTCGACGAAGATCTTCTTGTCCTGGGGCGGGTTCGATGGGTCGGTCATGGCGGGTTATCCCGGTAAGGGCGCGACCAACGGTCGCGGCTTTATGGCACGCGGCGGCTAAACCATGTGCGGCGCCGGGGTCTCGCGGCGCTCGGGTTCGACCGGCGGGGTGTGCTCCGCGCGGCCGTCGTGGCGATGAACCGCCGCAGCGACAAAGCCCGCAAACAGCGGGTGCGGCCGCGTCGGCTGCGACTTGAACTCCGGATGGAACTGCACCCCCACAAACCACGGATGATCGGTCAATTCGACGATCTCG
>CAYGZI010000580.1:0-4134 GCA_964354245.1 uncultured Planctomycetaceae bacterium | reverse complement strand
ACCCTTCGGGCCTTTCAGGCAAAAGGTGCCTGTCACCTTTTCCGGGGTATTCTGCCACTCCCTCAGTCTATCGGCGGCCCGCCGTGCGTCAAGAGTGCCGCCGCTTGACCAGGAGCATGGCCCCCAACCGGTTGTGCCCGTCCGGAGTGCGGGACTGGATCGCTTGCCGCGCTAGGATGAGGAGTTCTTTTGCCGGGAGTTCCGGCGGGCTTTTCGGCAACTCGGCCAGAATCGCACCAGCGGCGGAATGTTCGGGTTGCCCCGCGTCGCCCCGCGGTCCATCCTTCATGGCCAGCGCGAGGACCACCTCGCCCGCCTGCAAGCGATGCCCGCCCTCGCTATATGCCGCTTCCGGCCCCGATCCGAGGGGCTGCGTCGGCTCGACCAACGGCTTCCATGCGCCTGACTCCAGCAGGAACACGCTCGGGCTGCCGGCTGCGGCGTAGCGGATGATCCCCTCTCGGGCGTCGATCAGGCCGCAGAAGAGCGACGCCGCGAAGTCCCCCGCCGAGCCGGTCCAGAGGGTCAGGTTCACTTGGCGGAGCAGGGCGTCGGGGTCGCGATGATACTGGCCGTGGGCCCGGATCGCACCGCGGAGGGTGCCCGCGGTCAGGGCGCCTTCCAGTCCGCCCGCACTGACTGCGCCGAGGGCGACTGCCGTAAGGCCATCGGGTATGGAAAACCAGTCGTAGAAGTCTCCATGCGGTGTACCCGTCTGAGGGACCCAGCCGGCGATGTCCCATCCCTCCAATAGCGGGGGAATCGCGGGAAGCTGCCCGCGCTGAGTCCGTTCGGCGGCCGTCATCTCCCTCTGGAAGTGGGCGCCCTGAACCGACTCGTGCAAGAGCATCTCGCGCTGGAGGTCCGCGGCGAGCCGTCCGGCAACGACCTCCAGGATATTGGTTTCGCGGTCGTTGAAGTCGCGGCGGGTCTGGCAGAAGAACCAGAGCGTGCCGAGGATCGTCGCCGCGGTGGCAACGGGCACGCAGGCCGCGCAAGGGAACTCCTCGGGCGGGCACCAGTCGGGCAACAGTCCGGTGTCTTCCAGCACCACGGCGTGACCGAGCATGGCTTCCAGGTCGGCGAGCGCTCCTTGGAGCGGCCGGGCCGGGTCGGTCAGGCGCTCGGGGGGTAAGCCCCAACTCGATCGCAGCTTCAGGGAGGTGGTTGCCTCGTCCAAGAGATAGAGGGCCGCCGCGTGGCATCCCACTGCTTGGGCCCCGCCGCGAAGCACTGCCTGCAACCGGGCCGCCAGGTGCTTCTCCTCGTCGGGCCGGACAACCACGGGCACTCCGGCGGCCAGCTCTGCCTCGCGCTGCCAAAGGGCCCGCTGCGTGCGGAGCAGCTCGCCGAGCATCTCCGCCACGCCGGAAGCCAGTTTCTTGACGGCCGCGGGGGCCCGCTTGGTTCCGGAAGCGGCCGAAGCCGATCGCACCAGATCGAGCCGGACGTGTCCGGGAGTGGCTCCGACGCCCGGATTGACCGGGGCGGACCACGTGTGATCGGTCGGGTGGGTCGGCTTCGGTCCGCAGTGGTATTTCAACGACCAGCCGGTCGCTTCCCGGAATGCCGTCAGCAACTTGGGCCAACCGACTACCTTCTCTATATCGGGTTCCGCCCGTTCGAGAGTCTCCTCGCGGAAGACCTTGAGTCGATTGAGCTTGGATTCGGTCACGGAGGCAGCCGGGATCGCAGGGTTTGCCGGCGGGGCGTTTCACGCCGGAAAGGTGTGACAGCCGCTCGGCGAATCCGTTGCTGCCGTCGCGCCGCGGCAGTTTACTCAGACTTATTATTCGCTCCAAATTCTGTATCATCCGTGACCGTCATATTTTGACATCGGCCCCGGACAAGCGGAACGTGAGGTTTTCACCCCTCGGCCGACTTGGGGGAATAGACCGGTCGGTCCAAGCGGATGGAGAGGGGGCACCCTCCGGCGGCGGGGAGGCGTCGCAACGCCCGTGGGACGACTTTCCAAGTCGTCTTGCCCTCGATCAAAATGCACAACTCGCGACGTGCGTAGGACGACTTTCAAGTCGTCGTTCCATCAATCGCGATCTACTTCGTGAGGGACCTGGGACGACTTGAAAGTCGTCCTACAGAGGCGCGAAGTCCCAGCCCAGGGCTGCCCACTCCGGTCGTATCCATCGCGGACACGCGGCGGGCGCGAGTCCCGCCCTCAGTGCGTTGGTCCCGATGTACTGTAGGCACCGATAGAGGTGCTCCTCGTCCCGCACAATCCGATCGAAGCTCTCTTTCTGCCAAACGTGCCCGCTTCTGCCAAGTCGCTCGTTGATTCGCCGGGCGGCCGACCCCTTCCAGCCATGCAGGATCCATTCCAGCGGATCCTCGTCGCCCGCCAGCGGCCGGACGATCGCGTGCAGATGATTGGGCATGATGACGTAGGCGGCCAATTCGTAGCGTTGACCGTCGAGGCGGTGCATCGCCTCGGCGAGCGCGGCTGAGGCGTCGGGGTGTCTCAATAGACAACTTCCCATGCCTTGGTCGAGCCACCGATCCACGCGGCGCATCGCTTCGCGCGACAACTCTTGCCATGTCCGGTCCGAATGCGGCGGCCGGTGCTGCC
Source organism: uncultured Planctomycetaceae bacterium (assembly GCA_964354245.1). Taxonomy (GTDB): domain Bacteria; phylum Planctomycetota; class Planctomycetia; order Pirellulales; family Thermoguttaceae; genus CAYGZI01. The sequence continues at coordinate 1,550 of CAYGZI010000580.1, read as the reverse complement.
GCTCCCACTCCGTGCGCCACGCGGCCAGTTCCCTGAGCTTGGCCTGGGGGAGCGAGTCGCCAAGCCGACAGGTCACGAAGTACGTGGCCCCTCGCTGGCGCCAGTGGGGCAAGTGACGGACGTAGATCGTCACGTCCTGGTCGGCACGCAACCCCTGGAAGCCGGGCGGAGCGGTCAGGTTCCACATCGCGTCTCTCTCTGTAGGACGACTTTCAAGTCGTCCGCGCTCTCGTACGACGACTTGAAAGTCGTCCTACAACGCCGCGTCACCGCCCGGCCAACGACGCCAAGAGGCCGAGGACTTGCTCCAAGACCTCGGGCTTGGGGAGCGGAAGCCTCAGATACGGCTGACCGCCGGCGTCATCGCGGGCGACCAGGGAGCCAAGGCCCCCGAGCGACGCGGTGCCCGGTTCGCTCTTGCCCGGCGCCACGGTCTGCGTGAGCTTCTGCAGGAAGTCCAGCCCTGCGCTAAGAACGCTGGACCATACGGCGTCCGCACTCGGCCGCTGCGCCGCGGCCTCAGCAGGGCGAGCCGCCGCGGGGGCCTCAGCCGCCTCATGCCTTTCCGCCTTCGGGCCGCGGGCCGGGCCAGCCCGATCGGCTTCGCCTTCTTCCTCATCGGGCGCTTCCTCCTCGGCGGGGGCAGGAGTCTCGGAGGGCATCGAAGGCGGGATCGAGCCGGTGGCCTTCTCCACGGATTCCATGAACTGCTTCAGTCGCGTGCCACCCATGAAGACCTCGTCCTGGCCCCCGTCCAGCACGCCCGTGAACATCGACTGCTTGAAGCCCAGCAGGGCCAGCATCCCCTCCTCGATTGTCCCCTGCGAAATGAAGTGGGCCACGCGGACCGGGCGGTGCTGCCCGAGGCGGTGGACGCGGCCGATCCGCTGCTCCAGCACCGCGGGATTCCACGGCTGGTCGAGGTTCACCACGACCGAGGCATGTTGCAGGTTCAGGCCCACGCCGCCGGCATCGGTCGACAAAAAGAGCCGGCAGTTGGGGTCTTCCTTAAAGCGGTGGATCAGGTCTTTGCGCTTCGGCCCGGGCACGCCGCCGTAGAAGAGCACGTGCTCCAATCGCCGCGGCTTCAGCCTTGCGACCACCAGCTCGTGCATCCGCACCCATTGGCTGAAGATCACGACCTTGATCTCCGGGCTTTCGAGGATTTCGCCCAAGAGGGTCATCAGCTCGTCGGCCTTCACGCCGTGGTCCGTGGTCTTGTCCAGCAGGTACGTGCTGTTGCACGACATGCGCATGTTCTGCAGGAAGATCATCAGGCGCCGCTGGTCGGCGTCGGAGAGAAAGCCGAAGCGGCGCCACTTGGCCACGATCTTCGCGACCAGCTCGGCGTTCTCGTCGTGGTGCCGGCGCTGCTCCGGCGTCATGGGCACGAACATCCGCTTCTCCATGCGCTCGGGCAGCTCGCGGAGCACCTTGTCCTTGGTGCGGCGGATGAGGATCGGGGAAAGCGTCTGGCCGATCCGCGAGAGATTGCGGTAGCCGACCACGCGCCCCGTCTCGTTGACGTGCTGATGCTGGTCCAGGAAGCG
>CAYGZI010000579.1:0-4135 GCA_964354245.1 uncultured Planctomycetaceae bacterium | reverse complement strand
ACGAGACGGTTTTCACGGTCTTTCGGCGGCTCCACAGCCGCAAGAAGTACGACGGGATGGGGCTCGGGCTGGCGATCGTCCGCAAGATCGTCGAGTCGTACGGTGGCCGGGTGTGGCTGGAGTCCGAGGTTGGGCAGGGGAGCACCTTCTATGTTTCACTCGGCCCGAGCGCCCCCTCGCACGAAGCAGCGCCGCTGGCCAATCCGCCGCACTGGTCGCAGCGGGGCGAGCATCGGACTCTTCAGCCTTCCGAAGTCTCGAAGACTTCGGAAGTCTTGGAGGTGTCGCCAGTCTGCTGAGAATCGGCTAGCATGGAGGGCATGGATGCCTCAGGCGCGGAAGGCCGGTTGGGCCTCAATGCCCCTCGGTCGGGCCGTTTTGACCTGCGACGATTTGCCCTCTGGCTGCCGCTGTGCGGAGTGCTCGGCCTGCTGGTTGCCGTTGCCGCAGAAGTGGCGCAGAGGTACTTCGCGCCGTTCCTGTTGTTTCCACTGATGGTCGGGGTTCTGCTGGGGGGCATGCTCGTCGGGCTATTGCGCGTGTGCGAAGCGGGCCACCGCCCGACAGTCCTAGCGGGAGCCGTCCTGGCCGCCGTCTTGGCCGCGGCCGGGCAACACTACGTGGCGTTCTGGCGAGCCCAAGAGTCGCTCCGGAGCGATCCGGAGCACTACGCGAAGCTCCGCTTGGGCTTTTCGGAGAACGTTCCGCCGGACCAATGGTGGGCCTTCATGCAATGGAGCGCCTCGCGAGGCCGGCAAATCTGGAGCTGGCAAGCCCGGGGTGCGATGGCGTGGGCAACCTGGGGCGTAGATGGGCTTTGGGTCTTTGGCGCCACGCTCCTTCTGGTTCTCAGCGCGGCCCGGCTTCCCTACTGTAACCGGTGCCGCCGGTGGTACCGTACGACGCAGGCGGGACGGATCGAACCCGCGGAGGCCCGGCAGTTGGCCGACGTGGTTGACGTGACGGTGGGCGGCGAGATCCTGAGGGGGCGGTATCGGCTGATCCGCTGCCCCGGCGGGTGCGGCCCGACAGGTCTCTTTCTGTCGTGGGAGCAGCGGGACGGAGACTATACGGCGGGGCCGATCTGGCTCGATCCGGCCCAACGGGGCCGGATTGAGGAGATACTCGACCAGTCCGCCGCGAAGAGGCAAGCAGACGCCGAAGACCAAGATACCACGGACCGCGGCTTCCCGAACCCTGAACCCTGAACCCTGAACCCTGAACCTCGAACCCTTCATGGACGTCCTTGGAATCGGAACCGACATCACCGAGTGCCTGCGAATCGCGCAGATGATCGAGCGCCACGGAGAGCTGTTCGTCGACCGGGTCTACACCTCGGAGGAGACCTGCTACTGCCGGAACCGTAAGCAGGCGACTCAGCACTTCACCGGGCGGTGGGCGGCCAAGGAGGCGGTGCTGAAGGCCCTGGGCACGGGCTGGCGGCGGGGGATCACGTGGCACGACGTGGAGGTGTGCAACGAGCCGGGCGGACGTCCGGTGATCGTGCTCCGCGGCGGGGCTCGGGAGGTCGCCCGGCAGCTCGGGATCGCCCAGGTCCAGATCTCGATTTCCCACTGCCGCTCGCACGCGGTCGCCTTCGCCGTGGCGTTGGGCAGTGCGAAAATGCCGGAGAAGACGGATCAGGGCGGCTGACCGGCGACAGCCGGTAGTCCCGTTCCGAGGGTCTTCGGGGCGGCTCGTTTAGCGGAGGGCCTCTTCTTGGCGGTCCTCTTCGTCGCCGTCTTTCGGGCAGGGGACTTTCTCGCGGTCTTGACCGGGGCCCTTCTGCGCGGCGGCCTGCTCGCGGGCCCTCGCGCGGCCCGCTCGGCCAACAGCTCAAACGCCCGCTGAAGGGTGACTTCGTCCGGCGCCATGCCGCGTGGGAGCGAGGCGTTGGTGGCGCCGTCGGTGACGTAGGGTCCGTAGCGGCCGTCGAGCAACAGCACGGGCTGATTGGTGACGGGGGAAGGATCGAAGGTGCGGAGCGGCTCCTTGCGGCGCCCGGTGCGCCGCGAGCCTTTGGGCTGCGCGAGCAGTTGGAGGGCCTGGTCGAGGGCGACGTCCAGGGGGGACAATCCGGGCGGGAGCGACCGGGTCTCGTCGCCGCACTTGACGTACGGGCCGTAGCGGCCATTCTGCGCCACGACGGGGCTGCCGGACTCCGGGTGGACGCCCAACTCCCGCGGCAGCGAAAGGAGATCCAAGGCGACTTCCAAAGTCACGTCCTCGGGTTTCATTCCCCGCAGCAGCGAGGCGTTCTGCGGTTTCTCTTCGCCGCGCCCCGAGCCGCGCTGCACGTACGGTCCGTAGCGGCCCACGCGAAGAAACACGGGCTTGCCGGTCTGGGGGCAAGATCCCAGGGGTTCTTCGGCTTGGGCGGCCTGCCGGAGCATGTCCAGGGCCACCGGCAAGGTCAACTCGTCGGGGGCCATGTCTTCGGGAATGCTGGCCCGGCGATCGCCCTGCTCCAGGAACGGCCCGAAGCGGCCGACGCGCACGAAGACCTCGGCGGCCTCGGGCCCGCACCCCGGCGCCTTCCCGAGCCGGATGCGGCTGACGTCCCGGGCGTTGATCTCTTCGGCCTTGTGGGCCAACTGCTGCTTCAGGCCCGGGCGCTTGTTTCCGAAGTAGAAGGTCTTCAAATACTCGACGTGCTCCAACTCGCCGCGGCTGATGGCGTCCAGCTCGTCTTCCATCTCGGCGGTGAAGCGGTAATCGACAAGCTCGGGGAGGTGGGCCTCCATCAACTGGCAGACGGCAAAGGCGACCCAGGTGGGCACCAGGGCGTTGGCCCGCTTGAAAACGTACTTGCGGTTGAGGATGGTCTCGATGATCGCGGCGTAGGTGCTGGGGCGGCCGATGCCCAACTCTTCGAGGGTGCGGGTGAGGGATGCTTCGCTGTAGCGGTTGGGCGGCTGGGTGGTGTGGCCTTTGGGCTCCAGCTCGGCGCACCGGAGGACTTCCCCAAGGCCGACCTGCGGGAGCACGGTCTCGCGGTCGGCCAGCTCGGCCTCGGGATCGTCCGAGCCCTCGACGTACGCGCGGAGGTAGCCGGCAAACTCGATCCTCGTGCCGCTGGCCTCGAAGGCGGCGTCGCCCAGCGCGACGGTGATCGTCAGACGATGCCCTCGCGCGTCGGCCATTTGGCTGGCGATGGTCCGTTTCCAGATCAGGTCGTAGAGCCGGAAGGCGTCGCCGGAAAGTTCCCGCCGCACGGCCTCGGGGAGATCGAAGGGGTGCCCGGCCGGCCGGATCGCCTCGTGGGCCTCCTGGGCGTTCTTGACCTTGGTGCGCCAGACGCGGGGCTCGTCGGGGAGGTACTCGCGGCCGTACTGCTGGGCAATCAGCTCCCGGGCGGCTTCGATGGCGACCTGGGCCAGGTTGGTCGAATCGGTCCGCATGTAGGTGATGTGCCCGTTCTCATAGAGGTTTTGCGCCAGCTCCATGGTTTGGCGGGCGGTGAAGCCGAACTTGCGGTTGGCTTCCTGCTGCAGGGTGCTGGTGGTAAACGGGGGATACGGCCGGCTGGTGTACGGCCGGTCCTCCAAGTCGGCGACGCGGCACTCCGCCTGGCGGATCCGCTGGACGAGCGAATCGGCTTGCTCCTGGCTCAGCAGGAGCAGGTCCGGGTCCTTCAGCGCGCCGGTGGCGGGGTCAAAGTCGCGGCTCCCCGGGAGCTTGCGCCCGCCGACCGAGACCAAGGCCGCGCTGAATCGTTCGCCCTGCGGGTTGGCGAAGGTCCCCATCAGGTCCCAGTAACTCGCCGGGACAAAGGCCATGCGCTGCCGCTCTCGCTCGACGATCAGCCGGACCGCGACGCTCTGCACGCGCCCGGCAGAGAGCTTCGGGCGGACCTTGCGCCACAAGAGCGGGGAGACTTCGTAGCCGTACAGGCGGTCGAGGATCCGCCGGGCCTCCTGGGCGCGGACCAGGTCCTGATGGATTTCCCGGGGGTGCTGGAGGGCCTCCAGGATGGCCTCCTTGGTGATTTCGTGGAAAACGAGGCGGCGGACCGGCACGCGGGGCTGGAGCACTTCGCAGAGGTGCCAACTGATGGCCTCGCCCTCCCGGTCTTCGTCGGTGGCGAGGTAGAGGTCCTTGGCGTCGCGGAGCATGGCTTTGAGCTTGCGGACCT
>CAYGZI010000578.1:0-4151 GCA_964354245.1 uncultured Planctomycetaceae bacterium | reverse complement strand
CCCAGGAGTACACGGCGATCCTGTCTTCCTCGGGGGCGATCGCCGGGCGACTGGACTCTCCGCAGAGCCGGCTGCAATTGATTCCCGCGGGGCAAGAGCCCGGCGCACGGCTCATGAGCACCGGCCTGGAGACGTTGGGGGCGATGCGCAACGTGGACGGCGTGCTCTACGAGCTTTCGGCCACGCCCAGCGGCGACGAGCTTCGCGTGGCGCCGTACCGCGGGGAATACGGCATCTTCGAGGTTGCCCCGGCGAACAAGGAGGTCAAGCAGTCTGGTGTGCTTGGGGTGCTGACGGGTAAGGAGCGGTCGGTGATGTTCGGAGCGCCGGCGATCACCTACCCTTACCCCGAGCCCAAGGTCGCACAGCACAAACTGCCGGTGGGCGACTACAGCCCCATGATGCTTCAGGCCAGGGTGGGGAAGGTCGATGTCTCGCTGCGGCAGAATTACTATTCCGCCCAGACCCCTGAGGGACGAGCCAAGCCGCCTGCCCCGAGCATTCAGATCCGCAAGGACAAGCCGTTGGTCCTCGATTTCGCCCAGAGGCCCAAGGTGGTGTTCATCGGGCCGCCGGCGGACAAGTCGGTCAGGACCGGCGATACGGTCCTGGTCCGGGCCCTCTTGATCGAGCCGACGCTCGATCTGATCATTGGGGGACTGGAGGACCGCAGCCGCAAGGTCGGGGAACTCAGAACCATGGGCCCCGACGGCAACCCGATGACCTTGCCCAGGTTTGCCACGCTCGATCCGGACATCGTCATCACGGATTCCACAGGAAAGGAGGTAGCTAAGGGCAAGATGCCCTTTGGGTGAGGGGGGACCTGCGGGTACTCGTGGCGAGTACCAAGGGAGATGGCTGGCGAGAAAGAGACCTTCACCGCTTCCGTGACCTACAACACGGAAGACCTCTATGGCAAAGTGGAGGCGTCGTGGAAGATCACGGTGGAGCCGGGCAAGGGGGCGACACCGGGCGAATCGGCAGTTCCGGCGCTACTGAGAGCGCTACAGGGCAATCCTCCAATGAAGGCCCAGAAGGCCGCAAAGGCCCCGGCAAAGGAGGCCGAGAAAGTCCCGGACAAGAAGGCCGTTGACTAGAGAAGCGCGGCGGGTGGCCGGGGCAAAGCCAAGCGTGCCCCAGCAGCTAGGCGGTTGGGGCGGCGGGTGAGCTGCCGCGCCAACAATGCCTGTGCCGAACGAACGTTCCTGAAGCCCAGGGGTAGCAACCCCTGGGCTTTAGCGTTGGCACTTGAGTCGCAAGACCGCGTGGGGCGGCAGTCCGACTGCCGCCCCAACATTCCTCTTCAGGGGGTCGCGCCCTTGACCCGGCGCGAAAGATGGGCGTACCCTGTGGGCTATAGTTGAGCATGTCCACCCGGGGTTCCGTTATGCTGAAGCATAACCTACTTGCTGGGGTTCCGTTATGCTGAAGCATAACCTACTTGGCTTGCTTGTTCTGGGGGTCTTGGTCGCGGGGGCCGCCGCGCTGGCCGCCGAAGAGCCGCCGGCCGGCCAGAAGGCGCCGCCGAAACCCGCAGCGGCGCACGAGGCCATCTTCGTGATGCAGGAGGTCTCGGCGTTTCAGGCAGCAGTCCGCGGTGGGTTCAACCCATTGGCTCGGGGACAGGCTGCCCTCTGTAAGACCGAGCCCGACAAGGAGGTCAAGGCATACCCGAAGCTCCGGTCCAATCGCCCGCTCTATGGCTCGGTAACATTCGATGCGAGCCGGACCGACCCAAAGGCCGGCATGAAGTTCCATTTCGTGCTCGCCGAGTCGGGCGAAGCCGCTGCCGAGAAGTTGGCGCCGGAGAAGACCACGGCCGCAAAGACCGCCGGGGGAAAGGGCCCCTCGAAGCCGGGCCAGCCACTCTGGAAAGAGGTCTTATCGCGCCTGGCCAGTGGCCCGCCGCCGAAATACGATCGTCTCTATTTTGACGCCAACCGGGACCTCGACCTGACGAACGACCCGGTCCTGAAGCCGCTGCCGGATCCCCCGCCCGGGGCCATTCCCGAGTACCAGGCCCCGCAAATCGTCGCGTTCGACTATCTTACGGTGGAGTTCGACCACGGTCCCGGCATTGGTCCTCGCCCCTTCCGCATCCTGCCGCGGCTGGTGGTGAGCGACGAGCGGTACGGCGCCGTTTACTTCGTGGCTGCGGTCGCCCGCAGAGGCAGAGTCCACGTCGGCTTGCGCGAGTACGAGGCCGTCTTGGGCCAGGCGTATTTGGTGACCGGCCGCTTCGACCGGCCCCACACCCACCTCGAGCTCACGCCGGTCGGATTCTCCGAGGAGCGGGAGTCCTGGTGGGGAGCAGACGAACTCTGCGCCTTGCGCGAGGCGGACGGCCAGTCTTACACGATTTCCACGACGCCGACCGGCGATAAGCTGTACGTGAGGCCGTACCGTGGGGACTTTGGCATCTTCGCCGTCGGTCCGGGGAAGCGGGACATCAAGGAACTTGGCGTCGGCGGCTCGATCAGGTCGTCCGGCCTGGCCGTCCCGCTGGAACGCAGACCCTGGGCCGACCCGGCCGCGAAGACCCGCGAGCACAAGGTGCCGGTCGGCGACTATCTCCCCACCTTTCTGCACGTCCGCTACGGACGGCTGGCCATTGGCATCTCGAAGAACTACCACTCCGACGGCCGGCCCCGCGACCGGTCGGACCGTGCGCTGGTCTTCGGCATGAAGATCCGCAAAGACAAGCCGTTCGTCCTGGATTTCTCGAATCCGCCCGAGGTGATGTTCGCCAGCCCGGCCAGGCACCAGGTCTTCAAGCCGGGGGACGAGCTACAGGTCGCCGCCGTGTTGGTCGATCCGGTCTTGGACTTCATGATCCGCGGCCTGGATGACACAACGCGCAAGCAGAAAGAGACCGTCAAGCTTCCCGACGGAAAAGAGCACAGTTACGAGCGATCCCTCTCGCTGGATCCGATCGTCGCGATCGCCAATTCGTCCGGCAAGAAGGTGGCCGAGGGCAAGATGCCCTTTGGGTGAGACGGCACCTGCGGGTACTCGTGGCGAGTGCCCAAGGACCTGAAGCTCTCGGGCGAGAAGGAGGTGTTCACGATCACCGTGACCTACCAGACGCACGAGCTTTACGGTAAGGTGGAGGCCTGGCGCAAGTTCGTCATCAGCACTCGGTAATCGGCAATCAGCAGTCCCGGAGCCTCTGCCATGAGAACTCGGTCTTCCCCCCTGCGTTCCGATTGCACCCGCCGCGATCTGCTTCGCCTTGGAGTGGGCCTGGCCGCGGGGTCGCTTTTCGCCCCTTTGGCCGCGCTGGCCGAGCCCCAGCGCAACAAAGTGAAGATCACCCGCATCCAGGCCATGGCCATCCGGAATATCGCCAACAACTGTCTGATCCGCATCGACACCGACGCCGGGCTTTCCGGCTACGGCGAGGCCGGGGCGAGCGGCCCGATGGCGCGGGCCAGGATCGAAACGATGAAGGGCCTGCTCGTGGGCAAGGACCCGCTGGCGATCGAGGTCCACTTTCACAACATGACCACGCTCATGCACACCTACATGGCCCACGTCCCCACGATCAGCGGCATCGACATTGCGCTGTGGGACCTGGCCGGGAAGATGCTCGGCCAGCCGGTGTGCCGGCTCTTGGGCGGGCCGTTCCGCGACGCCATCCCCATGTATTCGCACGGCGGCTGCGACATGCTCGATCCGGCCTCGTGCCGCGATTGGGCCCAGCGGATCAAGGAGCAGCCGGAAGGGTTCACCGCGTTCAAGCTCGGGCCCGACCGGCTGACCGGCGTGCCGGCGATGGGGCGATTCTTCCCGACGCTCAGCGGCGCCCAGTTGAGCCGAGTCGCCCGGGGATACGCCAATCTCCGCGAGGCGGTGGGCCCCGAGATCGACATCGGCGTCCATTGCCACAACGAGTACGACACGCCCAGTGCGATCGGTATTGCCAAGGCCGTCGAGCCGATGCAACCGATGTTTCTCGAAGACGCCCTGAATGTGCCGTACTCCGAGGGCTGGGCGGCCCTGAAGCGGGCCTCGCGCGTCCCGATCCTGACCGGCGAGAAACTGGAGCTGGTGCGCGGCTTCAAGCCCTTCCTGGACAACCAGGCCCTTGACATCGCCCACCCGGACCTGGCCTTTGCCGGCGGCCTGACGGGCGGCAAGAAGATCGCCGA
>CAYGZI010000577.1:0-4161 GCA_964354245.1 uncultured Planctomycetaceae bacterium | reverse complement strand
TGACCAGCAAGCAGCCGCCTTCGGCCAGGCGTGCTTCGAGCCCGGCACTGCGAAGAACACCTACGGCACCGGTGCCTTCATCCTCTGGAACACGGGCGATCGGCCGGTGGCCTCGCGGAACAACCTGCTGACCACCATCGGCTGGGGGCTTGGCGGCCGGGTGACGTATTGCCTGGAAGGCTCGGTCTTCATCTCCGGGGCCGTGGTGCAGTGGCTTCGCGACGGCCTGGGGATCATCAAGACCTCGGCCGAGGTGGAACGCCTGGCGGCCACCGTCGCGGACAACGGCGGCGTGTACTTCGTCCCCGCGTTTGTCGGCCTCGGGGCCCCGCACTGGGATTCTTACGCCCGCGGAACGATCCTGGGCGTCACCCGGGGGACCACGGCGGGCCACCTCGCCCGGGCGGCACTCGAATCCATGGCCTATCAGACCCGGGACCTGGCCGAGGCGATGCAGAAGGACGCGGGGATGCCGCTTTCGAGCCTGAAGGTGGACGGCGGCGCGTCGGTCAACGACGCCCTGATGCAATTTCAGGCGGACATTCTGGGCGTGGACGTTTGCCGGCCCGTCGTCTCGGAGACCACGGCGCTGGGTGCCGCGTACCTGGCGGGCCTTGCGGTCGGCTTCTGGCAGGACACCGCGGAGATCGGGCGGCAGTGGGCCCTCGATCGCCGGTTCCGGCCGAACCTTGCGGCAGACGCCCGCGAGGCACTCTGCCGCCGCTGGCAAGAGGCGGTGCGCCGGTCGCTAAATTGGGAGGAAAGATAAAGAGAAAACCACAAAGGCACGAAGACACGAAGGAGGAAAGGGGAAAGGAGACAGGAGATAGGAGATAGAAGATTTGAGATACAGGATTGGAGAGCGAAGATAGAAGGCGGAGGACAGCACACACAACGCCAAGAAGCCCGCAGATCCGTTGTGGCACAGCGGGAACTAACATCTGCCTGCTATCTTCCGTCTCCTGACTCCTGTCTCCTTTCTCCCGTCTCCTTTCTTCGTGTCTTTGTGCCTTTGTGGTAGATCCCCCGCGGAACCTTGGACTGGCTATGGACCGCCTTGATCTGAATCAACTTCGGGGGGAATCGCTTACCCGCCTGTCCGGACAGCCGCTCGACTTGCTTATCATCGGCGGCGGGATCGTGGGCGCGGGCGTTGCCCGGGACGCGGTCATGCGCGGCCTGCGCACCGGGCTGGTCGAGCAGCACGACCTGGCCTTTGGCACGAGCAGCCGGTCCAGCTGCTTGCTGCACGGAGGCATCCGCTACCTGGCCCAGGGGCGCCTCGGCCTGGTCCACGAGGCCAGCCGCGAGAAGGGCATCCTCTGGCGCATTGCCCCGCACCTGGCCGAGCCGCTGGCCTTCGTCTTCCCCACCTACCGCAAGACCCCGTGGCGACTGTGGAAGCTGCGGATCGGCGTCAAGATGTACGACTTCCTCTGCGGCGGGCGCAATTTCGGGCCCTCCCGCGCGATGGATCGCGACGCAATCCGTGCCTACCTGCCCGGGCTCAACGAGGAGAATCTCACGGGCGCGGTCCGCTACTACGACGGGCTGACCAACGATTCGCGCCTGGTGCTCGACACGCTCCGGTCCGCCGCGGCCCACGGCGCGATCGTCAGCAACTACACGCGGCTGGAAGAGGCTTCCCCGCACAACGACGGGTGGCGGTGCCGCGTGGCGGACGTGCTCTCCGGCCGCCCGCACGACCTCCACGCCCGAGCGATCGTCAACGCCACCGGACCTTGGTCCCCGAGCCTCCCGCAGGCCCGCATCCGGCTGCGTCTGACCAAGGGGGTCCACCTGGTGATCGACCGCGGGCGGTTGCCGGTCCCCGACGCCGTGGTCTTGGCCGACGGACGCCGCATCCTGTTTGCTATTCCCTGGGGGCAACGCGTGATCCTCGGGACCACCGACACCGACTACGATGGTCCGCCCGAGGCGGTTCAGACCGAGCCGGCCGACGTGGAGTACATCCTCATGATCGTCAATCGCTCTTTCCCGTCGGCCGGGCTCAAGCCGGAGGACGTTCGGGCCACCTGGGCCGGGCTGCGCCCCCTGATCGCCCGCCGCCGCGGAAAACCCTCCGACATCACCCGGGCCCACAAGATCCGGATGCCGCACCCCGGGTGGATCGACGTCGCCGGCGGGAAGCTCACGACGTACCGGCTGATCGGCCAGCAGGTGGTCAACCGCGCGGTCAAGCACCTGGGCTGCAATTCGCCGCCGAGCCGCACGGCCGACGAGCCGCTCCTGGAGCCCGAGGCGGTCCGCGGCATCAGCGGCATCATCCCCCCGGAGCCCAGCCCGGAGCTGGTCGCCCACTTCTGCCGCAACGAGTGGGCGGTTCACTTGGACGACATCATGCTCCGCCGCACGAGCTGGCACTATTACCTCGACGATCGTCAGTCGGTCGCCGCGCAAGTCGCGCAATGGATGGCGGAGATACTCGGCTGGGACGGCGAGCGGGCGGAGGCGGAGATAGCGCGATACGGCGCCGGGCCTTCTTGACGTACACATCGCCATACTGTACTATGTGTATAGATCGGAGGTGATCCAGATGAGCAGAACGAACGTGGTCCTCGACGACAAGCTCGTTGCCCATTGTCAACGGGCGACCGGCATCAAGACGCGCCGCGCACTCATCCAACACGCCCTCCAGGAGTTGCTTCGGCACGAGCGTCAGAAGAAGGTCCTTCAACTCAAGGGCACGATCCGCTGGGAAGGCGATCTCGCCCGCTGGCGTAGGAAGCGAAGCTGACCGTGGTCCTGGTCGATACCACCGTCTGGATTGACTTCTTCCGCGGCAAGGCTACGCCGGAAGTCGGCGAAGTTGAGCGGCTGCTCCGTGAGGGCGAGGACATTTGCACGTGCGGCGTCGTCTTGACCGAAGTCCTCCAGGGCGTCCGCGAGGATGACGACTACCGACGGACGCTGGCGAGATTCCACGCGTTTCTGTTCCTTTCCATGGACCGTGAGACATTCGTGAGAGCGGCCGAACTGTACCGTAGTCTCCGCCGCAAGGGCGTCACAATACGCAAACCCGTGGACTGCATGATCGCCGCGGTCTGTTTGGAGCATGACGCGGAACTGCTGCACAACGACCGGGACTTCGATCCGATGGCGATGCATTGTGGATTGAAGGTCCTGACGACCGCAAGGGAAGGACGCGATTCCCTTGGACCGAGTGGAGAGGGAGCTTCGGTAAGACACCGCTTCCGGGGCAGAGCTTGAGCCGCCGTTGGCGAGGGGATCGCGGGCCAGGCCGCGCGATGAGACTTGCCTCAGCCGCGGGCAAACCTCCGCGAGTAGGCGAAGATCGCCGCGGCGGCGCCGAGGTTCAGCGAGTCCATACCGGGCTGCATGGGAATCGTCACCCGGCGGTCGCAGAGCGACAGCACCGCGTCGTCCAGCCCGGCGAACTCGTTGCCCAAGACGATTCCCGCGCGAGGCGGCCAGCGGACCTCCGATAGTCGCTCCGCTTGCTCGTCCACCACGGCCGCGAAGAGCTGAAACTGCCACTCCTCCTTGAGCCGCCGCAAGTCCGCCGCGAACTCGACCGACTTGACAAACGGGACTTGGAGCGCCCCGCCCATCGAGACCCGCAGGCTCCGCCGCGAAAACGGATCGCACGAGCGGGACCCGAGCAGCACGCCGTCGATGCCCAGCGCCGCGGCCGTGCGGAACACCAGACCCATGTTCTCCGGCTTGGTGATCTCGGGGCAGACGAAAAGCGTCCGCTCCGCTGCCGTTCCCAGATCGGAAAAGGGGACAGGCACCTTTTGTGCGAAGCACCCGGAGGGCCGTTCCGGCAAAAGGTGCCTGTCCCCTTTTCCGAGGCGGCCGTGGAGCAAATCGTCCAGCCGGGCGGGCTGGGGCCGGCGCCCGGCCGCCAGGACGCCCTGGTGGAACGGAAAGCCGACAATCTGGCGCAGGAGGGGCACGCCGGCCACGTAGAGCGGCGCCCTGCCCGCCGCCAGCGCCTCAAACTCGTCGGCGAACCGCTCGGCTACCAGGACCGACTCGGCCTCGTAGCGGCTGGCCAAGAGGCGGCGCGTGACCAGCGGCCCCTCGGTCACGAAGATCTCCTCGCCGCGCAACGTGCGGTCGCGGAGGTTGCGATAGGCCGCCACGCGCGGGTCGTCCAACGACTGGATGCGGTCC
>CAYGZI010000576.1:0-4173 GCA_964354245.1 uncultured Planctomycetaceae bacterium | reverse complement strand
TGTGACACGACCCGCCGGTGCGGGTTCGGGCGGGAGAATCTGAGCGGACTTTTCCGGTCCGCATGTGGCGAATCTCCCGGCTTTGCCGGAAGTACTCCTTTTTGCGTTGGCACCGAAACAGCCGGCCGATCACTGTTGTGGGGCTTCTTTGGCGAATGACGATTCTGCCGAAGGGGACTTATGGACCGCTCGATCCTGCGTCAGACCCGCGACCCCACTCTCGCCACGGGGCCGAAGGCCCACGGACCATCGCCGCCAGCCACTCCGGTCGCGCCGGTCGAGTGCCCCCTCTGTGGAGTGTCTTTCGTCCCCGACGACAACGGGGACAACGACCGCGCAGCCTGCCCAGGGTGCAATCTGCAGGTTCTCCGTTGGGCCCGCTTGGGGGAGAGTTCCGCGGCGAGCGCGCTGGTGGCGGGCTCGGACCTCCAAGGGCCGAGTGACCCCTTGGACCGCTGGTTGGCCGGGAAGCCGATCGTCCCCCGCAACCCGACCAACGCAGAGCGATTCTGGCGATGGTGTCGCCGTCGGCCGGTCCTGGCTGGATTGACGATGGCCATTGCGCTCTTGGCGATGGCCACGGGCGTGGTCGGAGTCGCCCAGAGCTGTTACCTCTTCGGCCAGTTGCGCGATGCCCGCCAAGCGTCCGAAGAGGCCAATCGGTCCAGGATCCAGGCCGAGTCTGCCGCCGCGGAGCACTCGCGTGTCGCGGCATTGCAGCAAACCTTGGCTCAGCGAGAGAGGCTCGCCCGCGATCAGGCCGAATGCCGGGCGCAGGAGGCCGATACGCAGCGTCAAGAGGCGGAGCGCCGCCTTGCCGAGGCCCAGCGGGAGCGGCTCGCCGCAGCGCGCGAAGGCCGGCTCGCCCTGGCACGCCACCTGGCCGACGAGTCGCGGCAGGTCCTCTTGACCCACCCGCCGCGAAGCCTCTTCCTTGCCGAGCAATCGCTCCGCGCGATCCTCCGGGAGCGCGAGACGCCCGACCGCGCGGTCGAGCAGACGGTCCGCGACGCCCTGGCGATGCTCGGGGGACTGGGACTCCGTGGGCACCAGCAGCCGGTGCTGGCGATGGCGATTAGTGCGGACGGCCGCTGGCTGGCAACGGGCAGTGCCGACAAGACCGCCCGCCTTTGGGACCTCGCGGCCGAGAACCCCGCGGCTTCGGCTGCGATCCTCTCCGGCCATCAGGGCTCCGTGGGCGTCCTGGCCTTCACTCCGGACCGCCGGCGCCTGATCACCGGCGCCCAAGACGGAACCGTGTTCCTCTGGGACCTGTCCTCGCGAACCCTCGGCCAGTCACCGTTGGTCCTGCGCGGGCACCAGACGCGGATCCGCGCATTGGCCGTCAGCCCCGACTCCCGCTGGCTCATCACCGCGGGAGGCGACGCGATCCGTCCCGACGAGAGCGCGCGGCTGTGGGACCTGCGGGCTCAAGACCCCTCGGCCACGGCCGTCGAGTTGCGGGGGCACCAGCAGCCGATCTGGGCCGCCGCAGTCAGTCCGGACGGCCGTTGGGGGGCCATCGCCGGCGAGGACAAGACGATCCGGCTGTTCGACCTCCAAGCCCGGTTCCCCGCGGCGGATCAGACCGTGCTCCGCGGGCACGAAGGCTGCATCGCGGCCCTGGCCTTCAGTCCCGACGGCTTGTGGCTGGTCAGCGCCAGCTACGACAAGACAGCCCGGCTCTGGGAACTCAAGGCGAAGGACCCGGCGGCGAGCGTCCGGGTGCTGCGCGGGCACGAGGACTGGATCGGCGCGGTGGCCGTCAGCCCCGACGGGCGATGGGTGGCCACGGCCGGCTACGACAAGACGGCCCGGCTTTGGAGCCTGGTGCCCTCCCAGCGCCCGGCCGCGCCGATTGTGCTCGTGGGCCACGAGGGTCCGGTCCGGACCCTGGCATTCAGTCCGGACGGGGATTGGCTGGTGACCGGCGGTGCGGACAAGACGGCCCGGCTATGGGACCTCACTGCGCCGGACCCCTCGGTTCAACCGCTGGTCCTTCGCGGGCACGTCGGCGCGGTCTGCGGGGCGGCGATCAGCCCCGACGGCTGCTGGCTGGCCACGGTCTGCGGCGAAGGGACGGGCTCACAGGGGGACGCAGTGCGCCTGTGGAATCTCCGCTTGGACGGGCTTCTTCATACGGCGTCGCTGGCAGGCGCGGGACGGCTCAATCCCGAGCAGCGCCAGGCGATTCTCATCGAGGCGGTCGCGAGGTAGGCAAGACGGGCCATGTGTGTGTGCCACTGCTTCGCAAGAAGCAGTGCCGCCAACTCATGGTTCGCACTGCTTGCCTTGCGGCAAGCAGTGGCACACCAGAGTAGTTTGTCCAAAATACTGCACGGATTTCTATCCGGTGGCTCGGACTGATCGCCCTATTCCGGCCCAGACAATGCCCGCTGGCTGGCCCGCGCCTCGATGATCCTCATCTCCACGTCGGCCTGCGACTTGCGTGCCCAACGCTCGAGGTTCCCGATCCATTCCCGGGCCTTCTTGTCGTGCAGGGCGAGGTCCTCGATCCGGTGCTCGCGGCTCCGCTGGGCCATCTGCCGCATCATCGCCGCCAAGTCGAGCAATCGCAGGGCAAACTCGTTGAGCATCTGTGGGTCGTACGGTTTCAGGGTCATCGACTGTGCGCCCTCGACAACGGGGGACCGGAGGAAGCCGTCGCACGATGCGGTCATCTTAGCCCCGCCGGGCCCTTGCGCCGAGGCAGGGGTCGGGAGCCCGATGGCGGCCTGGCAACCATGCGTCGGCAACCGGACAGCAAGTAGACATTATATGGTCAAAATACTAGTTGAAATTGTGCATACTTTATGCTAGCCTGCAGCTCTCCAGACCGCAAGAGTCTGGCCGACCGAGGCAACCATTACCCATATTCCCGTAATGGGGGGAATGCGATGTCCACCAACGATGTCAGAACGACGCCGCTTGAGACATACAAATCGTCGGATATCGGGGATCTCGGAGACCTGATCCTGAACGCCGGTCAGGAGGGGCCTTGTGCAGCCACCCAACCGGCCTCCCTTCCCAAAGACGCGTGGGACGTGTTTCGCTTGGACGAGGACGACTCGTCCGACGAGCCGGAACCGGGCGACTTCTGGGTGGAGGCCGACGCCCCAGAGGACGAGTGATCCACAGGTCGCCGCTCCTGGAGACTTCCGAAGTCTTAGAGACTCCGGAAGTCTCGATTGCCGTTGACCTTACGAGGTTCATACCGTGCTTCCCGACTGGCGAGTGGCAGAGATTCGTCGAATGCTAGCCGAAGGGGAGTTGTCCCAGCGCAAGATCGCCGAGCAGACCGGGGTCAGCCGGGGAACGGTCGGCGCGATTGCCCTGGGAAGGCGCCCCGACCACGAGGACCGGCGTCAGACCGTCCCGGGCGATTTCGCCGCGCCGCACGGACCGCCCCGCCGCTGCCCCGGCTGCGGCGGCATGGTGCTGATGCCCTGCCTGTTGTGCAGGGTCCGGGCCCTGCGGGACGGTGGGGGATCCACGCCCGGATTGTTCCCGGTGCGGTTCGATCGGCGAGGGCGCAGACCGGTCGTAAACGGACTGCTATGATGAACGCACAACCTGCGGCGTTGGCCGGGAAGTCATTCAATGATCGAACGTGAGAGGTGCGTCTTGACCGGGACGCGAGGCATTCGTCGCTTCCGCCGCCTTCTCCACCGGTGTATCGCGGCTGCATTCGGCGCAGCCTTCCTCACTGGACTGGCAGGCGCCGGCGAGTGGACGCAGTTCCGCGGCCCCGCCGGTCAGGGCGTCAGCCCGGACTCGCAGGCACCCACGCAATGGAGCCAGTCCGCCAACCTCTTGTGGAAGGCCGAGCTGCCCGGTCCAGGCTCGTCGAGCCCGATCGTTGCGGGCAACCGCGTGTTTGTCACGTGTTACAGCGGCGACGCGAACGATGCCACCAGACGCCTCGTGTGTCTCGATCCGCGGACCGGCAAAGTCGCGTGGGTCCGCGACGTCCCCAGCAAGTTGCCCGAACAAGCGGGCATCCGCGAAGGACACGGCTACGCGTCGAGCACGCCGGCGGCCGACGGCGAGCGGGTGTATGCCTTCTTTGGCAAATCCGGCGTGTTTGCCTTCGATCGTCTGGGCAGTCAGCTCTGGCAGGCGGACGTTGGCTCCCGCACGAGCGGATGGGGCTCGGCAGCCTCGCCCGTGCTC
>CAYGZI010000575.1:0-4176 GCA_964354245.1 uncultured Planctomycetaceae bacterium | reverse complement strand
GCGCGAGCAATTCCAACTTGGCGACATCCGCCCGTTGGACGACGTGGTCCGCGAGCTGCTGGTGGACGGCTACATCCCCAGCTTCTGCACCGCCTGCTACCGGCTGGGCCGCACGGGCGAGCACTTCATGGAGTTCGCCATCCCCGGCTTCATCCAGAACCTATGTACGCCCAACGCCCTCTCGACGCTCATGGAATTCGTGGTAGACCACGCCTCGCGCGAGACCCACGAGGCGTGCCATCGCCTGATCCGCGAGGAGCTCGACAAGATGCCCGAGGGCCCGCGCAAGCGGGAACTCCTCGACCGGCTGCGGCGGATCGAGGAGACGGAGGAGCGGGATTTGTACTTTTGATCGCACGGGCGGCATGGCGTCACGGATGGGTGGCATGCCGTCACGGGCGCAGCCCGGGTCGGCATGTCGCGATGTCGGGGAGCTCTAGCCCCGGCGGCCACGCCGGGATTTCCACCGCCCAATCGTGAGGGCTGGAGGGCCGAGTCCCGCCCGCGCAACTCACCGAAGCTATTGCGTCGCAGGCGGCGCGGGCGGATAATGATAGGGAGGCAATTCGTTGTCCGCTGGGCCGTAGGAGACTAACAACCATGTCCCTCGACAACATCGAAAAGCAGTCCGAGTCCGTCGACGAAGACCCGTCCTACGCCGATTTCCTGCGTGAGGAAGCGGCGTTCGAGCGTCTCTTGCCGGACCTGCTGACCACCATACCCGGCCACTACGTGGCGGTGCTGGACGGGAAGGTGATCGATCAAGACAAAAACGAGATCGCACTCGCCGAACGTGTGATCGTCGATAATCCAGAGCGATTCGTTCTCATTCGGCAAGTCTCCTCTGAGCCGTGCGTGGAGTACTTCGATTCGCCGGAGGTGGAGCTGCCATGATTGGCGGGCTGCTTTCGTCTTCCTGCGCGGATGACCGCTACAAGTATCCGGCAGTGGTAGTGGACCGAGTCTCGGTATCCGTGTTGGGGAAGAAACGGGAAGACAAGTACCTGCCATATCCGTACGCTTTGCCGGCGATCGTTG
This sequence comes from uncultured Planctomycetaceae bacterium, assembly GCA_964354245.1. Taxonomy (GTDB): domain Bacteria; phylum Planctomycetota; class Planctomycetia; order Pirellulales; family Thermoguttaceae; genus CAYGZI01. The sequence goes on along the minus strand of CAYGZI010000575.1, from coordinate 3,138 downwards.
ACACAGGCGCGTCACAGTCCGCTATCCCTCTCGCAGTTTGCCGCGGTTTGCACATTCGGAGCCCTCACGGTCTGCAACGTGTGCAGTCGCTTGATCGGCAATCCCCTGCTCCCCAAAGGCCGTGCTACTATGTCAAGCTCGGTCTGGACGGCATCGGCGAGGCGAAACTTCTGGCAACCGCCGCCGCCCGATCCAGCGTGATTCTGGGACGCGACTTTCTCGCGGAGCTGGCGCTAACCCTCGTGATGGACAGCGCGAGCCGGAAATGGAGCATGGGAAGGCTTGGGCCTCAGGGCATCCTCGGGCGATGGGCGGCCAAGCTCCTCAAACTGGATTGAGCCAAGAGTTATGACCGACGACGAGAATCGCGTCTTGAATCTAGTCCGAGCCGCATTCCGCGGTGTCACGCTCGGCGACGGTGTCGGACTTCGAGAGGCACGGGGGCTCGATGACTATGCCGATTCGGAGACACTTGCCGCTTACCGTGCGCAGGACGAAAAGACCGATTGGTCAGCAATCTCCGTTGAGGACCTGAACTATTTCGGCGATAGCCTCTCGTTTTTCGATGCAGAAGGGATGCGATTTCACCTTCCCGCATACTTGGCCGCTGACCTTCAAGGTGCCCTGTCTGGAGATGTTCTTTTTCATCTTGTGTACTTTGAAGACTCAGCCTTGACGCGATTTGAGAAGCTCACTGATTCGCAGCGACATGCGGTGCGCGAGTTCCTGTTGCTTCGTCTGTCCGATCCGAATCGCGAGTTTGTACATCCGATGATCGAAAGGGCGTTGAGCGAATTCTGGTTGCCGACGTAATGAGGCTGTACGTTCCGTGAGCAATCCTCTTCGCCAAGCAGGGACGTAGGTTATGCTTCAGCATAACGCTTCTCGGACCCACTGGGCGTTATGCTGAAGCATAACCTACGCGACTGAGACAGCCCCGAAGGCATCACCTACGAGACTCAAATGGACACGAAAGTGGACGAGCATCGCGGTTCCGCAGGTTCGCTGCGCCGGACCATCGGCTGTGCGATCCCGCTCCTCGTCGTCGGAGCGCTCGCCTTCGCGTTCTGGTTCATGGTCATACATCCGCGCCTCCAGCATCGAAGGACGGTTGAACGCGTCGAGGACGTCGTCAAGTCGCTTGAGGACAGATGCCCCAAAGGAGTACCGCCCAAGCATTGGTACAACGCGATCGGCTGGACGTGGAACACTATCGGGAACTGCCTGTGCGTACGCGAGTTCCTGGTCGATGACCGCGACGCCGAAGAGAAGTTCTCCCGCTTTGCCGACGAATTGGAGCAGAGAGCTCAGGGGGCCGTGGGACCGGAGATAATCATCTGGTTTTGGGACGAGGTCGAGCGACTGAGCAAGAACGGCAAATGGTATTCGGATCGCTTCCGTCCCGTCAAGGACGGACGATTGGTCGATCCCGGTAACTCCGAGTGGACTGGCATCCCGGAATCGAGTACGCCATTTGTTTCGACCGCCGGCTCCCGGGTATTCCATAAGCTCGAATGCCCTTTGGTGGTGAACCTTAATTGGCGGCAACGAAGTACGCACTACAGCAGCCGGGAAGCCGCCCTCCAGTGCGGGATGCAACCATGCCCGGAGTGCAACCCATAGTCGCCTGAAATGCCCCAGCAGTAGAGCGGGCAAGCGCTTGGCAGTTTTGGCACTCCAAGTGTCGTTTCTTGGCGGAAAGAAAATGCGACAAAAGAGTCTATGAAACGCGAGACGCGGATCCGATCCTGGGCGGTTTCCCGTAGAAGGGAACAAAACACGACGGGCGGACCACACCCGTCGCCCGGATCGTCCGCTTGCGACTGCCGATGAGTGGAGGGTATACGTCCCATGACCGATCTTCTCCGCCAAGAAAAAGACCTCCTCGGCCCATGCGATGTCCCGGCCGATGCCCTGTGGGGCGTCCACACCCAGCGGGCTATTGAGAATTTCCCGCTGGCCGGGCGGCCCGTGCATCGGGGGCTGGTCCATGCCTACGGGGCGGTGAAGCTCGCCGCCGCGCGGACCAACCATGAGCTGGGCCGCTGGGATGAGGCGACCTTCGCGGCCATCGAGACCGCTTGTCGGGAGATGATCGACGGAAAGCTCGATCAGCATATCGTGGTCGATGCACTCCAGGGCGGCGCGGGCACCTCGACGAATATGAACGTCAACGAAGTGCTGGCCAATCGGGCCCTCCAGATTCTAGGCCGTCCGCTGGGCGATTATCAGACGCTCAGCCCCCTGGACGACATCAATCTGCACCAATCGACCAACGACACGTATCCCACCGCCCTTCGCGTGGCGGGCATCCACGGCCTCAGGTGCCTGGAGCCCAAGATCGTCGCCCTGCAGGAGGCGTTCCAGGAAAAGGAGAAGCAGTTCGCCCACATCGTGAAGATCGGGCGTACGGAATTGCAGGATGCCGTGCTCATGACCCTCGGCCGCGAGATGGGGGCCTACGCCGAGGCCATCGGCCGCGACCGCTGGCGGGTCTACAAGTGCGAAGAGCGGCTCCGCGTCGTGAACCTCGGCGGCACGGCCATCGGCACCGGGCTCGGCGCCCCGCGGCAGTATATCTTCCGCGTCGTCGAGCACCTGCGGGACGTCACCGGCCTGGGGTTGGCCCGGGCCGAGAACCTCGTCGAGGCCACGCAGAACGCCGACGCCTTCGTCGAGACGAGCGGCATCGTCCGCACCCTCGCCTCCAACCTGCTGAAGATATCGAACGATCTCCGGCTTCTTTCCTCCGGTCCCGATGCGGGGTTCCACGAGATCCATCTCCAGGCGCGGCAGGCCGGGTCCTCGATCATGCCCGGCAAAGTGAATCCCGTGATTCCCGAGGCGGTGGCCCAGGCGGCGATCGCCGTGATGGGATACGACCAGATGATCGTCCAAGGCGTAAACGCCGGCAACCTGGAGTTGAGCCAGTTCTTGCCGCTGGTGGCCGACAGCCTGCTTACCTCGCTGGATTTCCTCGCTTCGGCCTGCGACATTTTTGCCCGGCTTTGCGTGGCGGGGATCGAGGCCCATCACGAGCAGTGCCTCCGGCACGTGGACGCCAGCACCGCCACCGCAACCGCACTGGTGGATCGGCTGGGTTACACCCGGGTATCGCAGTTGGTGAGCGCCTCGATG
>CAYGZI010000574.1:0-4191 GCA_964354245.1 uncultured Planctomycetaceae bacterium | reverse complement strand
CCTCGTCCCCTGGGCGAACGTTTGCGTCCCCCCAACTCCTGGCGACCAGGTTGATCCCCGCGGTCGTGCCGGAGGTGAAGATGACTTCTTCCCGGCTCGGGGCGTTGATGAACCGCTCGACGGACTCGCGGGCGCTTTCGTAGAGGTCGGTTGCCTGATCCGCGAGCCAGCGGATGCCGCGGTGGACGTTGGCGTAATGGCGCTCGTAGGTGTCGACGATGGCCTGGATCACGTGGGTGGGCCGTTGCGACGATGCCGCGTTATCGAGGTACACCAGCGGCACTCCGTGGACCGTTTGCGAGAGGATGGGAAAGTCGATCCGATAGACCTCGGGGTCCAGGCGGGCCGCGGCGGTCGTGGTGCTCATGGCTTGCTCCCATTGGACGCCGCGGGGCTCGGGCATACGCCGCCCGGCTCGACCGGCGAATAGATCGCGGCCTGCAAGACCCGCCAGGGGAGCAAGCAGCACTTCTGCCGGTTGGGCGTCAGGCGCACGCCGAAGAGGCGGAGCATGTCGTCGGCCGCGAATCGCTTGACCTCCGCGACCGAGCGGCCGTCGAACTTCTCGACCAGCATCGAGGCCGCGGCCTGGCTGATGCAGCAGCCTTCGCCGTCGAAATAGACCTCGCGGAGCGTGCCGGCGTCGTCGAGGTGCAGGCTCATAAGGACGCGGTCGCCGCAGAGGGGGTTGTCGTCCTCGTGGCAATGGGTGCAGTGTGGGCACCGGCCGCGGTGGTAGGGCGACTCGTAATGATCCAGGACGTGCTCCTGGTACAGTTCTTCCTCGTCGAGAGCCATATTATCCCCCCGGCGGATGTATTTCCCGGGACCCGGCGGCGAATAAGAACAGCCAGGCTTGTCAAAAACATTCTAGCCTGGCCCGCAGTCCAAGACAAGCCCGGCTTACTCATACCCGTGTGCCACTGCTTGCCGAAAGGCAAGCAGTGCCTTGGGATTACGGGGGGCACTGCTTCTGCGAAGCAGTGGCACACTGCCGCGTGCCTTAGCACCCCAGCAACTTCGCCGTCACCAGCCAGCGGAGTTCACCCTGACCCGTCCGGGGGACATCCGCAAACTCGATCGCCGCGACTGTCCCTTTGGCGAACCGGATCGCGCCCCCGGGATCGCCCACGAGCGCGGCCGCCAGATGGGTCACATCCGGGGCATGGCCGACCCAGGCCACCTCCTTGCAGTCCATGGCCCGGCGCGCGGTCCATTTGACCAGCCCGTCCAAGTTGCTGCCCGGGGCGAGCTCCTCGCGCTCGACCACCTTGGGCTTTCCGCCGAGCACGTTGGCGATGAGTTCGGCGGTCTGGCGGCAGCGGACCAACGGGCTGGTGGCGATCAACTCTGGGGCGAAGTCCCGCTTGGCAAGGATTTCGATCATCCGGGCGAAGCGATCTGACCCCTCTTCGGTGAGCGGGCGCGACTCATCGGTCGGCCAGGCGGGATCGGTCCGCTCCGCAGCCCAGGCATGGCGCACGATGTAGAGGATCATGGGTCTTCTCCTGTACCGGGAGTAGGGCCGGCTGTACCGGCCGGTTTTCTTGCTCACGGTCGGCCGGCGGAGCCGGCCCTACTTGCTTGCTACTTGTTCCGCCACAGGAGCCGGTCGGCGATGCCGAGTTCGGCCCGGGCCGCGGCAATGGCGTCTCGGAAGCGGAGGGCATCGACGGGATAGCCGGCCGTGGGCGCAAGGCCCGGCACGCGCCGGCGCCAAAACCGGTTGAAGGCCCGCATTGCCAGCTCCCGCAGATACTTGGAGGCCATCGAGGCCAGGGCGGCGGGCAGGTGCGATTCGGCCTTTGCCTGAAAGCGGATCTCGATGCGGCGATCCGGGGGGCCGAAGCGATAGAGGCTTTGCTCGCGTCCCTCGCCGCAGATCTCGATCAGGCAATCGGGAAACGCCTCTTCCAGCAGCTCGCGATAGGCATTGCGCCCGCCGTGCTTGTCGCAAAGGACGCGGATCGGGCCATTGCCCAGCGGCTCGACAACTTGGCGGACCAGGCGGAGCGTCTCGTGGGAGAGTGCGGCCCCTTTGGACGGATGCCGCTCCAGGAGATCGTTGAACTCGTCCTCGAAGATCGCCCGGCTCCGCATGGCGGCCAACTCAACGCCCGCGGCCGAAAGCCCCGTTGCTAACGTGCCGGCCGCACGGTCGCGGTCTGCCGGATCGGCCTCCAGGGGCACGGGCTCGTCGTAGCCGTCATACCAGGGGATCGACGCGCACTTCTCCATGGCGCCGGGGGCGAGTGCGTCGAAGACCGCGCGCCACGCGCCGGGCCGATGCCCCAAGACGCGGAGCATTGCCAGGACCCCGCGCTCCAACGGCCCGATTCCTTTGCCCGAGTGGTAGAGCTTCTTGGAGTCGGCGATGGCCACGGGTGAGGTGGCACAGCGGCCCTCGGCTGTGCCGTCGGGTGCCTGAATGCCGGACCCTGCCGGGCCGACACGGCCCGGCTCTGAACCCTGAACCCTGATCCCTGACCCCTGAACCCTGACCGCTGAACCCTTGGCTGCCGGTGGGACTCGCTTCGCTCGTCCCACCCTACCGTCCGCCGTGACGACCCCCGGGAGTCGCCCGAAAAGGTCCTCCGCGCGCACGCCCTCGGGCACCTGCCACACGGTGGCGGAGATCACCAGCGGCCCGAGGTTCGGGCCGTAGCCGGCTTCGTCCGTGCCGATGAGGTGGGTCATTCGGTCCGTGCCGCTGCGGCAACATCACGATCCCGGGAGGAGGAGGTCAGGCAGACCTCGCTCCGCTCGGACCGCGTGGGTCTGCGGAGCGAAAAGGAGCATACCGCAACGAACCAGGCAGGACAAGCCTTTGCCTCAGTGCTTCGCAGCGGCCGGCGGTGCAGACGTCGACGTGGGGTTGGCGCGGGCTGAAATGGCCGAAACTTGCGCCGGTGGCGCTGCGCGCTGGCCCTCCGGACTCTGGACGTATTCGCTCAGGACGTGGATCTCGACCCGGGAGTTCGGCTTGGTGGGGAGTGGGTCCGCGCCGGAATCCTGCGGCTCGTTGTCGCCGGCCACTCCCAAACGGATCCGCTTGGGGTCGATCCCCTGGGCCACGAGGAAGTCCTTGACCTTGCGGCAGCGGTCGTAGGCCAGGTCCCAAGAATCGCGATAAGTCGAATCCTTGGGCAGAGGGCGGCGAGAGCTGTGGCCGCGGATCTCGATCCGCTGGAGCTTGCCGGCCAGCTCTTCCGCAGCCTTGCGAAGCTTGGCCATTTCCGGCTCGGTCAGGTCGGCGGAGAACTCGCCGAAGTAAATCCGCCCCCCCACCAGAAGGTGATCGCCCGGCCTGGGGCCGCGGGCCCGGGCCGCGTCGTTCCCGGGCTTCGGCCACGAGGGACGGACGTTGCCCTTCGGTCCCGGTCCGCGATCCAGCTTGGCAGGAGCGAGGCTGCGGAGCTGGGGCGGGCCGCCGGTCCAGCAGTTGGAGATCGTCCAGTCCGGGCCGAACCGGTAGTGGAGCGACTGGAAGACCTTGTCGAGCCGTTCGTTGCGGGCCTGCGCATCGGCTTCGGCGGGGTCTTGGTTGGTGCCGAAGCCTTCCGGTTTGTCGCCGCCCAGCGCTTCCTTGCCGCCGCCTCCCGCCTTGGGCCCGTGGCCTTGCTTTGGCCCGGAGGCGGACGAAGATTTCTCGACGTTGCCGGTCTTTTCGCCCTTGGAGGTGCCGGAGCTGGTCGTGCCGGCGGACGCGTAGAGGACGACGAAGAAGGCCAGCATGATGGTCAGCATGTCGGCATAGGAGACCATGTATTCGGGGGCTCCGCCCTCGGAGGATGCTTCGGGTTGGGCGGCCATGGCGCTATGCGGCCTCCTCTTCCGTGCCCGGCCGGAGCTTGGGCGGCAGGAAGGTGTTGAGCTTCTGCTGGACGATGCGGGGGCTGTCGCCGGACTGGATCGAGAGCACGCCCCGCACGACGATCTCCTTGATCAGCGACTCCTCGTGACTGAGGCAGCCGAGCTTCTCGGCCATGGGGATGGCGAAGAAGTTGGCGGTGGCGACGCCGTAGAGGGTGCCGATCAAGGCCATGGCCATCGAGGGGCCGATGGCCGCGGCGTAATGGCGGGAGTGGCTGCGACCGCAAGGATGGCGGTGGTGCTGGGGATCGGCCTCGCAAGGCTGGTGGCGGCGGTGGGACTTGAACCCACGACCCGCGGCTTATGAGTCCGCTGCTC
>CAYGZI010000573.1:0-4192 GCA_964354245.1 uncultured Planctomycetaceae bacterium | reverse complement strand
AGCATCGTGGGCGCCAGGTCGATCGCGTGGAGGAGCCGGCGGTCCACCGTGCCCGGCGCAAAGTGGGCCGGCGGTGCGAAACGCTTCGGCCAGCGCACGATCGCCGGCACCACCAGGCCCTCCTCGTAGCAGAACTGCTTGCCCCGCACGTGCGACTGCCCGTTGTCGCCGAAGAACACCACCGCCGTGTTGTCGGCCAGGCCGTCGTCTTCCAGCGCCTTTAGCACCAATCCGATCTTGCGGTCAAGCTCGCTGGCGGCGTCCAGATACTTGGCCCAGTCCTCGCGCGTCACCGGATGGTCGGGATAGTACGGCGGAATCTCCACCTTCGCCGGGTCCGCACGCCTCGGCGCCCGGTACGTGCGGTGCGTCTCCGAGAAGTTGATCTGCGCGTAGAACGGCTGGTGCGCCTTGAGGTCGTCCCACCGTGCCGAATCGAACGGCTTGCCCGCGTAATAGAAGTTCCAATCGGTCTTGCCCGTGCCCTGGAACCCGCACGAAGCGGGCAGCTCCCGCAGATTCGCGGTGAAGTAACCCGCGTCGCGCATCCAGTCGCTGAGCACGCGCACGCCATCGGGCAGCGGATAGTCCGGGCCGCGGTGGGAGCGGTGGTTGTGGGCGCCGATGGTCGTGGCATACATCCCGGTCATGAACGCCGAGCGGCTGGGCGAGCAGACGTGGCCGTTGTAGAACCGCGTGTAGCGCACGCCTTCGGCGGCCATGCGGTCGAGGTTGGGCGTCCAGACCTCCTTGGCCCCGTAGCAGCCGAGGTGCTGGCCCATGTCCTCGGCGATCAGCCAGAGGATGTTGGGCCTGGGTTGCGCGGCCGGCTGGGCGGCCCAGGCAACGGGCGTGCAGGCCGCGGCGGCCATCGCCGCCAGTGCAAGGCATCGAGGCAAGTTCATGGGCAGTTCCTCCAAGTCACTCGGTCAGCGCGATGGGTGGCATGCCCACGCTTGTCGTGGGCATGTCGGTTGGGTGGCACTGGCGTCCCGCCAGTGCTGCCGACAATCACGGGGGTCGTTCGGGTGCCAGTTGTACGCCGTCGCTGGGGCGGCAGTTGTACTGTCGCTCCTTGAAGGCCCAACTCCGGGGCGGCAGTTCAACTGCCGCCCCAACCAGCTCCACAGTCTGGCCGCGCCGGCCCACGAGCCCATTATCTCCCATTCCGCGACAAGGTGACAAGCGTCTCCTCCCCGTCAGCTTCCGGCACCCACGAGCCCCGCCGGCGCATTTGCAGCCCCCACCACACTCCGGCTGCGATCGGCCGCAGCCGGCCACAGGTCTTCGCGTCGCGATCGTATCGGAAGGGAGGACGCAGCGCCATGATCATCTCCGAAAAAAGAACGACGCACTGGGTTTCTCCTTTCAGATTGTCCATTCAGGATGGTCTAATACAACGGATGGGAAAGCGGCCGTATGAGTCTCCCCAACCGGGAAACCTTGGATGAACTCGTCTCTGAACATCTGCCATCTCTGCGCCGTCTGGCAACGCGGCTGACGGGAAGCCTGGAATCCGCGGAAGAGATCACGCAGGAGGGCCTGTTGCGCATGGTACGGAGTTGGGACGGTTTTCGTCGCCAATCGGCATTCAAGACCTGGGCGATCCGCATCCTCTTGAACGTCTTTCACGATTGGCTGGCGGGACAGCGGGACTCGCTGCCGGTTGAGGACCTTTCAGACCTGCGCCAACCGGACCCCATATCGAGCGCCATGACGGAGGAGTTGAGACGATATGTCGCCCAGCGCGTCTCCGCCCTGCCGCCGCGGCAACGGCAAGTCCTGATCCTTCTGGTTTACGAAGGGCTTTCCGCGGTAGAGGTGGCCCAGCTACTCGATATCCAGGTGGCCAACGTTTACGCCACGTTGTACCAGGCACGGCAGCGGCTTCGCGTCGAGTTGGCCCCCTTTCTTGGGGATTCCTCCGACCACGTTCCCGTTGCCTCTACACGACGGGCGGGACCATCCCCGGAGAAACCCCGTGCAAAGCGACCCTGACAGCCCGGAGGTGGGACCTCCCGTGGATCCGTTGGATCAACTGCTTCGTTCGGCACAGTGGCCGGACGATGCCTCGGACCCGTTGGACGGATTGCTCCGCATGGCTCAATGGCCGGGACCGGCTGCCGTAAGACGAGAGGGGCGGAGGAGGGCTTGGGCGGGTTTCGCCTTTTCAGCGGTCGCAGTCCTTCTTGTAGCGCTTGCCCTTTGGAGCGTGCGAGTGTCCGGCGACAGGTCTCCACCAGACGTTGCCACAACGGTTGCCCGCGATGCGACGCCGCAACCACCGGCGTCTCCCAAGCCCGCGATCCCCCAGGGCGCCGTCGCACGGATCAATTCTCCCGATCTTCGGCAGGCGATGGTGCCGGGAGAGCTGCGTCTTCGGATGCTTCTCGCCCGGAGCAAGGCCAGGGCGTGGCGGGAAGGCGACGAGTTGATCGATCGATTCTTGGCGCAGCGGATTGCGGAGCCGGGTGGCGACCTTCAGGAGCTGATCCAGCCCCTGTTGGCCCGGCGCGCGGAATTCGAGCAACGTGTGTTGGAGCGCTTCCATGCCCTGGCGGGCGAACAAGAGTCGGCTGCGATCGAACTGCTGGGTTATGTCGGCAGCCGGCGTTCTGTGACTCTCCTGTCGCAGTTGCGTCTCAGATCATCAATACACGCGCCGGCCGTCCGCGCACTCTTGAAGATCGCGGACCCCGGCACGCTTGCAAGGCTTGCGCGGACCGAAGAGGACCCCGCCCTGCGGGAAGAGATTACCGCGGCGCTGCGCGCAAGGGGCGACAAACAAAAACTGTTCTTTGTGCTCGGCACTGAAGGAGAACCATCATGTCTAGAATCTGGCTCGGATGTCTGGCGGCCTTCGGAGTCGCTGTAGGGGCTCTTCTCGCCGGCCAACTGGCCAACGCTGAGGAAGGCATTGGCCGTAATCCCGCTGCCAAAAACGCCGTCCCCGCGGGGGCAGCCTCCGTGGGCCAGCGGTACTCCGCGGCAACCGAGAGACAGGCGGAGCCGCTGACGGTCCTCAAGACCGGCGCAGCGCACTCTCGCCTGATCTACCGTGTCAAAGCCGGCCCCGCCGTGGAGCTGGAGAAGACGATCAAGCAGTTGTTCACTTTGGAGGGCGAGTTGCACAGGTCCGCGGGGACGGCCGCGAAGACGGCGGCTGGCTCTCAAGTGGCGATCGCCTCTTCGAATCGGAGCAACAGTCTGGTGATCGCTGGTCCTCCGGACGCGTTGGAGGAGGTGCGGACCTTGCTGGACAAGTTGGACCAACCGAGCGGGCAAATCCTCCTGGAAATGGAGGTCGGCGAAGCGCCCGTCGACGAGGCAAAGCCCGCCGATGGCCCCAAGCCCGGGGGGAAACCGCCGGCCGTCACCGGAACGGCCAATGCTTTCCGTTTGGCGGAAAGGCCGGCGAAAATGGAAACCATCGGCCGCATCCGACTGACAACGATGGACAATCAGGCGGCTTACGTTCAGATGGGGGCACGAGTCCCTATGGTCGCAGGCGTGACCAAATCGGCGGCCGGTGAGTTCCGTTCCGCTTCCACGGTGAACGTGGGCCTGATCCTTGGCATTACGCCGCGAGTCACTCCCGATGGGTCGGTGGTAATGGAGATCGACGCCGAACAATCCCAAGTGGGGTCGGAGAACGAAGGCACCCCCATCGCAGTCACCGGAGAGAAGGTAGTCCGTGCTCCTCGGATCGAAACCACCACCGTCCAGAGCACGGTCACGATTCCCGATGGTCAAACCGTGGTCCTCGCCAGCGTTGCCCGACAAAGCAAGTCCGACAAGGCACTAGTGATCGTTCTCACGCCCCACATCCTTGGGCCTGACAAGGCCAAGCAAGCGCGGTAGTACACCGGTCACGCAGCCCAGAAGTAACCAAGGATCCGGGGTCAGGTTGACAGTGAGGGGCTGCCTAACGAGAATGGACGCGGATTGCCCGAGGCATTTAGACGGTCTCGCTTCATCATCGTTGGTGTGGCATGATCAGTCGCCTTCCCAAGCCAGAAAGGTCCGCTCCATGAAAGCTCCCCAGAACCGCGGTAAATCTCCGTCGCGTCGTGAGTTTCTAAAGCGCTCCAGCGGGGCCCTCCTGGGCGCAGCCCTGGCCGGCGGCCTGGCCGCCAGGAGCTACGCCGGCGAGAACAATACCATCAAGATCGCCTTGATCGGCTGCGGAGGC
>CAYGZI010000572.1:0-4200 GCA_964354245.1 uncultured Planctomycetaceae bacterium | reverse complement strand
TCCCTCCGGCCGGCTGCCTGCCAAGCTCCGTTTGGCGTCCTCGGTCTCCAGGTCGCAGCGCAGGCACCGCCTCGCTTCCCGCATCGCCATGGCCTCAGTCCACGTCAATTCCACCTCCTCAAAGCCGCCCTGCCGCTCGCGCACGTCCAAGCACGGCGCCGCGGGCCGCTCCGCCTGCTCGATCTCCTGCTCGGTCAGCTCGACCGCGGGCAGATACGCCGAGGGCCTGGTCGGCCCGTAGTCGCGATGGAGGGCTTCCCCGCGCAGGTACTTGTCGATCATCTCCGCCGCCAGCTTGCCCGCGGCCATGGCGTCGATCACCGTGTTGGGGCCGGTCACCACGTCGCCCCCTGCGAAAACCCCGGCCACGCCCGTGGCCAGCGTTTCCGGGCCCACGACGATGGCGCCTGCGCGGGACACTTCGATCGCGCCTCCCGCGCCGAGGGCCCGTGCGTCGGGCTCCTCTCCCACGGCGACCAGAAGCGTATCCAGAGGGATGACGAACTGAGAGCCCTGAACGGGCACGGGCTTTTTTCTCCCCGAGCTGTCCGGCTCGCCCAATTGCATCCTGAGGCACTCGACGCCGGCGACTCTTCCGCCCTCGGCAACCACCCTGGTCGGCGCTGCCAGGAACTCCATCTCGATTCCCTCTTCCACCATCGCGTCCACTTCTTCCTTGAAGGCGGGCATCTCCGCACGGGTCCGCCGGTAGATCAGCGCGACCTTCTCGCACCCCTTCGTGCGCCAAGCGATCCTGGCCGCATCGACCGCGGCGTTTCCCCCGCCGATCACCCCGACGCGCCGGCCCAGACGGACCTCGTTGCCCAGGCGCACGTCCTTGAGGAACTTCATGGCGTCGATGACGCCCTGGGCGTCCTCGTTGGGGATTTGCAACTTGCGCGACCGGTGCGCGCCGGTGGCGATGAACACGGCCTTGTAGTCGGCCGCCAGTTGCTCCATCGGCACGTCCTTGCCGATCCGGGTATTGGTCCTGATCGTCACCCCGGCGCTGCGGATGTTCTCGATGTCGCGGTCGAGCCACTCCCGGGGCAAGCGGTACTCCGGGATGCAGGCCGCCAGCGCTCCGCCGACGACCGGCAGGGCCTCGAAGACGGTCACGCGATGTCCCTTGCGGGCCAGGCAATAGGCCGCCATCAGTCCTGCCGGGCCGGATCCGACCACGGCGACAGTTGTCGGTTGGCAGTTGTCGGTTGTCGGTTGGCAGTTATCGGTTGTCGGTTGTCGGTTGTCGGTTATCTCCGTCCGGCAACCGGCAACCGACAACTGACAACTGCGTTTTGCGGAGTAGTCGGCCGCAAACCGCTTCAGCGAGCGCACGGCAATCGGACTCCCCCACTTGCCCGCCTGGCACTTCATCTCGCAGGGATGATGGCACACCCTCGCGCACACGGACGGCAGCGGGTTGTCGGCAAGGATCGCTTCGTACGCCTCCTGGAACCGCCCTGCCGCGATCAGCGAAATGTAGAGCGGGGCCTGCGTGCCGATCGGGCAGACGTGCTGGCACGGCGACGAGATCAGCTCCTTGCACACCACGGCCGGGCACCGCTTCTGACGCACGTGGGCCTCGTATTCGTCGCGGAAGTAGCGGATCGTCGTGAGCACCGGGTTGGGGGCCGTCTGCCCGAGGCCGCACAGCGAGCCCAGCTTGACTCCCTCGGCCATCTCCAACAGCAGGTCGATGTCTTCCGGGCGTCCTTTCCCCTTCGTGATGTCCTCCAGGACCGTGAGCATCTGCTTGGTGCCCAAACGGCAAGGGACGCACGCCCCGCACGACTCCCTCTGAGCAAAATCGAGAAAGTAGCGGGCGAAATCGACCATGCAGGTGCCGTCGTCCATGACCACCATCCCGCCCGAGCCCATGATCGTGCCTGCGGCCTTGAGCGAGTCGTAGTCGATGGGCGTATCCAGCAGGGCGGCGGGAATGCAGCCGCCCGACGGGCCGCCGGTCTGAACGGCCTTGAAGGGTTTGTCGTCGAGCACGCCGCCGCCGATGTCGAAGATCAACTTCCGCAGTGTGGTCCCCAGGGGGACCTCGACCAGGCCGGCGTTCTTGACCTTGCCCACCAGGGCAAAGGTCTTGGTCCCCTTGCTCGACTCGGTGCCGTATTGGGCGAACCAGTCGGCCCCGTTTTGCAGGATCAAGGCCGCGCAGGCCAGGGTCTCCACGTTGTTGATGATGGTCGGCTTGCCCCACAGCCCCGAGACCGCGGGAAACGGCGGTCGCGGGCGGGGCGTGCCGCGCTTGCCTTCGATGGAAGCAATCAGCGCGGTCTCTTCGCCGCAGACAAAGGCCCCCGCCCCCTCCTTGATCTTGATCTGGAAATCCACTCCCGAGCCCAGAACGTCGCTCCCCAAAAGCCCGCACTCCTCCGCCTGGGCAATCGCGGTCCGAAGCCGCTCCAGGGCCAGCGGGTACTCGGCCCGGCAGTAAATGTAGCCCGTGCTCGCCCCAATCGCCTTTCCGGCAATGAGCATTCCTTCGAGCAGGGCGTGGGGATCGCCCTCGATCAGAGAGCGGTTCATGAAGGCCCCGGGATCGCCCTCGTCGGCGTTGCAGATCAGGTACTTCGTGTCTCCGGCGGCCTGGCAACAGAACTGCCATTTGCGCCAGGTGGGGAAGCCCGCCCCGCCGCGTCCCCGCAAACCCGCCCGCTTCACTTCTTCGATGATCTGCTCCGGCCCCATCGCCATCGCCTTGGTGAGTCCGGAGTAACCGCCCTGGGCGACGTAGTGGTCGATTTGCGTGGGATCGATGAAGCCGCAGCGGCGCAGGACCCTCCGCACCTGGCCTTTGAGCACCGGCGTCTCGAACAAAGGAGGAATCCCCTCCACGGTCCCCGCGCCGATGGTGCCCAGCGCGTCCTCCGGCGAGGGATCGTCGCAAAGCAGATAACGCCGGACGAGTTCGGCGGCCTTGGCCGCAGTGACGTTGCCGTAGACGATCCCCGGACGCGACGGCTTCCAGATGCAGATGACCGGCTCCGCATAGCACAACCCGATGCAGCCCACCTCGATCAGGTGGCACTCCAGCCCGTGCCGGCGCGACTCGTCTTTCAGGGCCTCCAGCACCTCCAAGGCGCCGGCCGAGCGCCCGCAGGTGGCGGTGCCCACCAGGATCCGCGGCCTGGCGCTCTGCTCCAGGGCGCTCCACTGCGCCTCGGCCCGCTGCCGAAGGGGATCAAAGCTCCTACTCATCGTGGTTTCCATTTCGCAGCAGGGCGGCCACCTTCTTGGGCGTCAGCTTGGCTTCGACCTTCTTGTTGACCATGATGCAAGGGGAAAGCCCGCACGCCCCGATGCAGGCCACGGTCTCCAGCGAGTATTCGCGGTCGGGCGTGGTTTCTCCTTCTTTGATGTGCAGTTGTTTTTCGACTTCCTGGAGGATCCGCGGGGCCCCGCGCACGTGGCACGAAGTCCCCCGGCAGACCATCACGTGCTTGCGCCCGATGGGCATGAAGCGGAACTGGGCGTAGAACGTGGCCACGGCATACACGCCGCTTTCCGGCACGCCGGTCCGCCGCGCAATGGCGAGCATCGCCTCCTGCGGCAGGTAGCCCAACGCCCCCTGGACCTCCTGAAGCATCGGGATCAGCTCGTCTTCCCTTCCCTCGTAGGACGCCAGGATCTCGCTCAGACGCGGTTCCATCTCATCTCCCCTCTGGATCATGGGCGGCAGACCTTGCGGGAACAGTCGCACGAGGAGACAGACGGCGGGGCTTGCACCCGCCGCTCGCTTTGGCTATCGTGGCGGGCGCGCATCGCAGCGGCGTAAGGAGAGAAGAACATGACCACGCATCTCTATCTCTCAATGATACCGGAGTCCCTGGTGGCGTCCATGCTGCCCCCGGACGAATTCGGCCGCTATCTGGCCGTGGGCACGCGCAAGCAGTCGCGGGGCCAGGCCATGTTCTTTCACCTCAAAGGCGAGTTTACGAGTGACCATTTCGACTTCTCCCTCGCGCGCCAGCGATGCGTTCCCCATGCCGACGGAAAGCCCAAGCACTCCGTCTACCTGGCCATCTACCGCGTCATGGAGCACGTCCCCTTGGACGCCGTCGGCAGCCTCTGGCTGGTCACCCCCGAGGCCCGGGTCCTCCAGTTGCAGGCGGCGGCCATGCCGGGGGAATTCCCCGGCAAATACCATCTCTACCAGGAGATTTGCCCGGTCCACCCCTTGAT
>CAYGZI010000571.1:0-4205 GCA_964354245.1 uncultured Planctomycetaceae bacterium | reverse complement strand
CCCCGTGCTCCTTCAGGTGGACGGTCTTCGAGCGGCCGGGGAACTTCTTGAGCACGGCATAAGGGTCGCCGCCGCCGCCCAGGCAATTGCCCATGTCCATCTGCATCACCACGTCCGGGCCGGCATTGCCGAAGAGGATGTCCCACTCGGTCTCGCCGTCGAACTTGCGGAAATCGCCGCCGTGGGCGTGGTAGCCGACGTACATGCCGACTTCCTTGCCCTTGGCCGCCAGCTCGGTAAACAGCTTGGCGGTGGAGACGATCGCCTCCTTCGAGGCCACATTCTTCTTAGGCAGGCCCGGCACGATGAGGTACTTGTTGCCGATGGTCTTGTTCAACTCGACGGTGCCCTTCCAGGCGTCGCCGGTGAGCGTGTTGAGCCCCGTGTGGGTGCCGCAGCAGACCAGGTTGTTCTTGTCGAGGAGCTTTCGCAGCTCGTCGGCCTTGCGCCCGTAGTAGCCGGCGAATTCGACGCCCTTGTAGCCCATCTTGGCCACGGCCTCCAGCACGGCCGGCAGGTCCTTTTCGCAGTCCTGACGCACCGAGTAGAGCTGGAGCCCGATGGGGATCTTCGTTGCCGCGGTGGCCGCCTTCTTGCGTCGCCGCGGCAGGACCGCTGCCGAAGCGCTCGTTCCGGCCGCCCACAAGGCCGCCGCACCCACGCCAAGTCTCAACATGTCTCGCCGCGAAAAGCTCATGGCTCGTCCTCCAATCCAGGGTTGGTTGTCCAGACGCCATCATGGTAGAGCGTCGGCCGGGAGACTGCAACCGGCCGCTGGCCGCGAGCAGTCACGTATTGTGGGCACCGTGCCGTGGCGCGAATGGACTTCCGAAGTCCCCAAGACCTCGGGAGTCTGAACGGCCCCCTCTCAGGTGGCAAGCAGAGCCGTGTTCACGACGCCGGATTCCCTACGATCGAGCGATTCCTGTAAGTCCGCGGCCTTTGGAGCGTCTAATATACGGGACATGGGGACCACCGCCGACTTGAACATGCCCGGGTCAGCCCGAGGGGAAGAGCAGGAGGACGGCGACCTCGTTGCCCGCTTCCGGGCCGGCGAGCGTGGCGCCTTCGACGAACTGGTCTTGGCACATCAAGATCGCGTCGTGCGGCTGGTCTATCGCCTGCTCGGCAGGTTGAGCGAGGTGGAAGACGTGGTCCAAGAGGTGTTTCTCAGCGTGCTGGAGAACTTGAAGCGCTTTCGCGGGGAGTGCCGGTTTTCCACGTGGCTCACGAGGATTGTGCTGAACAAGTGCCGCTCTCACGGGCGGTGGCGGCTGCGTCGCTTGCGACTGCTGCTCTGGGGCGCCCGGAACAAGGCTTTGCCGGCGGCGCGGGTGGAGCGTGAAGGCGACAAGTCGGCCGAGTCCGGCCACGACGTTTGCCGCGCGGTGGACCGACTGCCGGCGAAGTACCGCGAGCCGGTCGTGCTCCGCTACTTCGAGGACCTTTCGATCGGGGAAATCGGCGAGGCCCTGGGCCTATCCGCCAATGCCGTTGAGGTGCGGCTCACGCGGGCCCGCCAGAAGCTCAAGCGGATGCTCAGTTCGAGTGAGCCGACGCACCCGACTTGACGGGTGCCATGGCGACGCCGGGCACCGACCGAAGGTTGGTCGCGCCATGCAGGCCGACGCCATGCCCACGCAAGCGTGGGCATGGCACCCAACGAGGTTTGGACAATGATCGACATGAACGATGACCGCCTGGAAGCCCTGCTGCGAGCCGCCGGCGAGTCCGCGGCCCCTCCCCGGGAGCCGCTCCCCGGGCTTGCCGAGCGGGTCCGCGGGTTGCAGGCCCGAAGAGCGCGCAACCGGAAGGTGGCGGGTGGAGCGGCGGCGGTCGTTTTGCTAGGCATGGCTGTCTACGGCGCTCTTACCCTCGATGGCCTTAGAGGGGCACGCGATCCGCAGGTCGCCGACGGGCTCAAGTCCGCTCCGGATCCCGAGGCGATCAAGGCGGAACTCGCACGCCTGGAGGCCGAGGTGCGCCAGCGGCAGCAGGCCGTGCGAAACATGGCCGAGGCCGACGCTGCCCGGGCCGCGCTGGGCCGTGTGCAACCCGAGCAGGATTCACCCAGCCCAACCGAACTCGTGCGGATCGAGCACGAGAAGACGGCCTTCCTGCTGGTGGACCGCGCCGAGCAGCTTGGGACCCGGGCCCAATCCGCCGCGGCGGCCGAATACCGCCGCGCGCTCGAATTGTTCCCCAATACCGAGGCGGCGCGCGTCGCCGAAGAACGATTGAAGACCTTGTAGGGTGGGACAAGCGCAGCGCAGTCCCACCGAGGATGATCAGGCCAACCCTGGTGGGACTGCGCTGCGCTTGTCCCACCCTACGACTCTCTGCCCGTGACGGAGGAGACCTGCAATGTCCCGTTTCCGTTCGATGCTGCCGCTTGTCCTGGTTCTCACGGTCAACCTGCCGCTGGGCCTCTTTCCGGCCGAAGCCGAAGCTCAACCGAGCGGGCATGATCCGGCGTATCCTCATCAACACCGGGCCTGGCTGATTGTGGACAACATCCCGCTCGCGGCCGAGATACCGGGTGAACTCTACTCGGGGATAGAGATACTGTCTGTGTTTGCCGCTCCTGAATGGCTTGCCGAGGCCACGCCCGACCCGGGCAAGTACGCAATCTCGTTCAATCCCTTTCGCTCCACGCGGGTCGGGGGCGTTTTCGGCCAGCTCGTAGTGGCCTGTCGCGAAGAGCGCCCGCCGGCTGAAGTAAAGAAGATCGTCGCCTTGGCAGAGAAGAAATTCGAGCAAGCGCTGCGGGAAATCCACGAGGCGAACATGGCACCGCTATACGACAGGCTCAAGCGAGCCGAGTTCCGTCTCGCCGAGGCCCGAGACGTCGCGGAGAAGCGGCGAATCGACGTGCAGTCTCTCCGCACGCGGCTGGTCCAGTTCGATGCCTCGCCCGAGGGCATCGACCAACAGCAGAACACCCTACGGCAGGACCGGCTCAAGCTCCGCGTCGAGCTGGTGGGGCTCAAGGCCCGGCGCGAGGCCATCGTCAGGGCCGTCGCGGAGGCAAGCGACAAGCTGAATGCCATCAGCGACGAGCAGCAGCGCGAGCTGGCCGAACTAGCGAAGATCGTTGACCTCCGCGGGCAGCAACTTGCCAGGGTCAAGGGGCTGTACAAGGGGAATAGCGCCTCCATCAGCGAGATTCAGCAGGCCGAGCTGGAGGTCGCCCGGGCGAAGGCCGACCTGGCCGAGCGGCGCCGCCTCATCGCCCAGCAGGCCGGCAGCGAGCAGCTCAGCCGCCTGAACCAGCAACTGGCCGACGTGCAGATCGAGATGTCCGCCGCCGAAGCCCGCGTCGCCGGCATCGAGGCCATGCTCAACCGGCTCCAGTCGAAAGAGGTGCTTGAGCTGCTCGCCCAGTACGGCCAGGCCACCCAGCAATTGGAGTACGCCCGGGCGGAGGAGAAGGCCGCCTTCGAGCAGGTGGCCGAAGCGAAGAAGACGGCCGAGTCCACTCCCGCGCCGAAGGTCGTCGAGATCCGCGGGCCCGCGGCGCCGAAGTGAGGCGGGACGGTTCGCGGCGGCCGTGAGTAGCCGCTCAATCCCATTCACCCACGGGCAAGCCCGTGGGGGTCACACAAGTGTCAACCCCGTAGAATGGAAAGCACACCCCTTCGGGAGTCTGTCTGCCCCGGTCACGGAGTGAGCGGGTATTCTTCGGGTCGATTCTTCGGGCCGAGTCGCAAGTGTCTGGTGTGACCGGAGTTGCGGTCACTTCCTTGGCGGGCCGCGTTTCTCGTTCCTGCGAGGGATGCACTTCGGCCGGGCCGACACGGCCCGGCTCTGAAACGTAAGACGGATCAAGTCGAAACGGCCCGGCTCTGATTCGACCGGCGACCATAGGCCCGCCCGAGGGTATGATGAGGATTGCAGTCGCACACTACCCTCGGGAGCGAAGGTCAGGCCATGGCCGATCCCAGCACCACCGCTAAGAAGATCATCGCCAACGTCGAGAAAGTCATCGTCGGCAAGCGCCGCCAGATCATCCTCTCGCTGGTCTCGTGGTTCTGCGAGGGGCACATCCTCCTGGAGGACGTGCCGGGCGTGGCCAAGACCATGCTCGCCCGGGCACTGGCCCGGAGCGTCGGAGGCTCCTTCAAGCGGATCCAGTGTACGCCCGACCTGCTGCCGAACGACGTGACCGGGGCGTCGATCTTCAACCCCAAGACCACGGAGTTCGA
>CAYGZI010000570.1:0-4207 GCA_964354245.1 uncultured Planctomycetaceae bacterium | reverse complement strand
TCATCATTCAGCACTCATCATTCGTCCCTCATCCCTCGCCCCTCACCCCTCCTGTAGTTGTTCGACAAACGCCTCGATGTTCGTCCGGGTCTGTTCCTCCGAGTAGAGCCGCAGGTCGTTCAGGTCGCCGTTGACGACCAGGTACGGCTTGCCCAGCTTCTTTTGGAGCCGCTGCGGCATCTCGTAACGGCTGTTCGAGTTGTTCCCGCAGGTCTTGGCGTCGTGATAAAGGATGCCGTCCACATGGAACTTGCCGGCCATCTCCTCGATGTAGACCTCTTTGCGGTCGTCGCTGCGGCAGATGAAGATGCCGCAATACGCCCGGGCCATGCTCCGGAAGGGATCGTCCGGATCGAGGGCCTCGAAGACCCAACTGTTGCAGTAGGTCGAGGCGACCACGCAGGTCTTCAATTGGAGGAACTGGGTGGAAAGGTCCCGGAGCTTGCCCCAGATGGGCATCCCCTCCCAGTAGATGCGGAACCGCTCGCCCGCGATCGCCGCCACGCCCGCGGCCACGCGCTCGTGCAGCTCGGCCAGCAGGAGCTTGTAGTAGTCGATCGCGTCCTGATGGCCGCGCAGGACCACGGCGGGGCCCATTTGGATCGTGCCGTCGAAGAAGGTGATGGGCGACGGCTTGCCGGCCGCCGTCTCCAGCACCGCCTTCCACAAGAGCGTACACTGGCGCGAAAGGTCGATCACTTCGCTGAGGCGATCCACGTCCAACCGCGTCCCGCCCACCTCCTCCAAAGGCGGCACCAGCTCCTCGATCTGCTTGGCGACGTAGCTGACCAGCAGGTCGTCCACGTTGCTGATGGCCCGCGGCGTGTGGATGCCCACGCACGGAACGCCGAACTCCCGGCCGTACCACTGGAACCAGTCCTTCACGTCGCGGCACTGGTTGGTGTTGAACACGAGCACGTCCGGCCGGGGCACGCCCTTGAGTCCCATCTTCTGGAGCGGCGTCTCGCCCTTGAGATACGAGCCGATGTCGCTGGTCAAATAGGAGCAGATGTCGGGCGAGAAGCCCCGGGCGTTGGCCAGAGGGATCAAATCGGTGGCCATACGCGCCGCCCCGAGCATGGCGGCATGGTTCTCGGGGAAGTAGACGTTAAACCCCAACGCCCGCAATAGCTCGGCCGGGCCCACGCTCGTACACCAGGCGGTCTTCCTGCCTTGCTCGCGCGCCTGGCCAAGCTCCTGGAAGTAGTTGCCCATCACGGCGCGCATCTGCTTGTTGGCCGCGAAGTCTTTTCGTTCGGGGGCGGACGACATCAAATCACTCCTTGTGCATTCCTCAACAGATCGTAGGGTGGGACAAGCGCAGCGCAGTCCCACCAGAAACAGTCTATTCGCCGTTGGTGGGACTGCGCTGCGCTGGTCCCACCCTACCGTTCCCCACCCTACCGTTCTACCGTTCTTCACCCCGCAACAGGAGTCCACACGGCTCAAACCGCGGGCCGCACCGTGCCGCCAGCTCGTGCAGCCGTGTACGGACCTTGTCAAGTCCGAGGTCCCGGGCGTACTTCAGCGGGCCGCCGCGAAAATCGGGAAAGCCGACGCCCAGGACCATCGCCACGTCGAGGTCCGACGCGGAGCGGACAATCCCTTCCTCCAACACGCGATACGCCTCGCCGACCATGCGCAGCACGAGCCGCTCGGCAATCTCTTCCTTTTCCACTCGGCGAGGCGCCAGCCCAGCCGCACGCTGCACCTGGGCAATGACCTCGGCGGTCGCCGGGCTCTCATGCGACCTGTGGTCGCCGGGCTCGTACCGGTACACTCCCGTTCCCGTCTTCTGCCCAAGCGACCCTCGCTCGACCAAGCGCAAGGCGATTTGCGAAAGCGGCCCGTGCCAAGGAAATGCGCCGGTAAGCCCTCGCTGCGCATGTACCAAGATATCCAGCCCGGACATGTCGATCAACGCCAACGGCCCCATTGGGAACCCGAAGTCCACCGCGGCGCTATCGATTTCGGGGACGGCGGCACCCTCTTCCAGGAGCCAAAACGCCTCCTGCAAGTAGGGCACGAAGATGCGGTTGACCAGGAATCCTACGCGGTTTTGGACGACCACGGGCGTCTTGCCCAGGGTTTTGGCGAGCCTCACGGCGGCGGCCACAATCTCCGGCGGAGTGTCCCGGCGGCGGACGACCTCCAGAAGCGGCATTCGCTGGGCCGGGTGGAAGAAGTGCAGTCCGATGAGCCGCCCCGGGTGCTTCATCCCCGCCGCCAGCACGTCCAACGAGAGCGTCGAGGTGTTGGTGGCGAGGATCGTCTGCGCCGGGCAGACCTCCTCCACACGCTGGAAGACCCTCCGCTTTGCCTGCGCGTCTTCAAACACCGACTCGACGACCAGATCGGCCCGGGCGAGGTCCTCCCATCGCGTCGTGCCGGATATCCGGCCTAGCGCCGCATCGGCCTCCTGCTGGGAGGCTCTCCCCTGGGCAACGCGCCGCTGGAGCGAGGCGAGGATCCGCTCGACGCCCTTAGCCAGCGCAGCCTCGCTTTGGTCCAGTGCCACGACGGGTAGGCCGGCCGCAATCATCGCCTGGGCAATGCCGCTCCCCATCGTGCCCACGCCCACCACGGCGGCCTGGCGCACCGGCGGCGGCTCGACGCCTTCCAACTCCGAGAGCTTACCGGTCTGCCGGGTCGCGAAAAACAGGTAGATCTTGTTCCGCGTGGCGAGCGTGGCCATGCACTCGGCGAATGCCTCTTGCTCCTTGCGCAAACCCGCTTCCACCGGGCCTTCCAGGCCCGCCCGAACCGCTTCCACGATCTTCCGCGGGGCGATCCACTCCGGCCGCATCTTGGAGATCGACTCTTGGGCCTTGCGAAACGCGGCCTCGTTTGCCGCCGCGTCCTGGACCTTGTCCGTGCGGCCGCTCGTCTTCCGCGGCAAGAGGTAGCCCCGCAGCAAGGCCGCGGCCCGCTCCGTCAACTCTTCCCTTGGGGAGATGGCGTCGATCAGACCGAGGGCAAGAGCATTGTTGGCGTCGAGAGTCTCGGTGCCGAGGAGCATCTTCAAGGCCGCCTCGACGCCGACCAACCGCGGCAGGCGCTGCGTCCCGCCGGAGCCGGGATTGATCCCCAGCGTGACCTCGGGCATGCGGAAGCGGGTCTTTTCAGCCGCAATGCGGAAATGGCAGGCGGCGGCCAGCTCGACTGCCCCGCCAACGACGGTCCCGGCCAGCGCGGCCACGACCGGCTTGGGGCAATCCTCGACCTCGCCAAACGCATCCTGGAAGACCCGCGAGGTGCGGATCGCGTCCTCGGCGGTCTGGATCTGCTGGAAGAGATTCACGTCCGCGCCGGCGCTGAAGTGCTCGGGCCCGCCGGTGATGACGATCCCGCGGACCGCGGCGTCGGCAATCGCGCGTCGGAGCGCCGCGCGAAGGCTCTCCAGGAGCGCCAGCGTGAGCATATTGAGCGGCGGGGAATCGAGCCGCAGCACGCACACGCCGTCCGCCAGTTCGTAGTCAATCATCTGGGCACGATTTCTCAGAAGCACATAAGGCGATATTAACCGATCGACTCTTTCCGGTCGATGCCCGGGCGACCCCTCTGAGGAGGCAACGTGGGCCAACGTGGAGTTGTTTGTCTTGGCCAGTTGACTTAGAATGGCAATCAGTGAGGCCCTTGGGGCCGAGAAGCAGCGCGGTGTCTACCCCAGCGGCTGGTCGGAGGTGCCGTCATGGCGACTGCGGTGATACTTGAGGAAGACGTGGAGATCCCGATGGATCTCCGCTCGCTGGCTGACTTCCGGCGTTGGGCAACGTCGGACGACTTCCCCGAACGAGGCAGGATCGACTACATCGCCGGCCGAATCGAGGTGGACATGTCACCCGAAGACCTCTTCCGTCACGGGACACTCAAAGGCGAGATCCACGGCGTGCTCTATCAGTTGGTGAAGGGGCACAAGCTGGGCCACCTCTTCTTCGACCGCTCACGGGTCAGCAGCCCGGAGGCCGACTTATCGGCCGAGCCCGACGTCGTCTTCGTTTCCCACGGGGGTCTGGCAGAAGGCCGCGTCCGCCTCATTTCGGGGGCGGCTGGGGGGGCACCCTGGTACATCGAGATGGAAGGGGCCCCCGATTTGGTCGTCGAAGTGGTCAGCAAGAGTTCGGTCGCCAAGGACACGCGCCGGCTGCCCGCGGCGTACTTCAAGGCCGGCGTGCGCGAGTTCTGGCTGGCCGACGCCCGGCGCGAG
>CAYGZI010000569.1:0-4209 GCA_964354245.1 uncultured Planctomycetaceae bacterium | reverse complement strand
GACGGGGTGAGGGGGTGAGGGGGTGAGGGGGTGGCGGGGTGGTTTTTTCTAGCCCAGGCGTTCACGCCTGGGACCGCCTTGGTACGCGCGGATGTCTTGCGTCGAGTGAACATGTTACGGCGTCTCAACGCGGTGGTTGTGGATGTTGTCGAAATGTGTGTCAACCGCGCCGGTCGCGGTGGGCGCGGGCGTGCCCATCAGGACGGGCCTCGTGTACGTGTCGTTGCTCCAGATGTACGTGGTACCGTCGTCGTTCTCAGTGCCAACGCCATAATGTCCGTCCGGGCCCGCCGAGTAGATCAGAGGCACCAGGCGCCAGGCACCTTCAGCGCGTTTCCCGCCCCAGCCCTGGTAAGCCGGATCGGGATCGTCTGTCAGAGCGAAATCAACATTCCGCGTGTCGAACGGGTCGTGATCAAACCGGACCGCCATGTTGATCGAGGACCTCCGATCCGCAATCGGGTCCGCCCGGATCTTCGGCTGCAAGTCAGAGTCGTTGAAACCCGGGGCCCAGCGGAGGAAGAAGATCGGCCGGCCCCAGCCGTCGATGAACTCGGGGAGCCCGTTGCCGTCGGTGTCGGCAACTTCGTCCGGGGTGAACTGGGCGCGGGCATCCTCGCCGCCGGCCAGGGTGACGATCAGGTACAGGCACTCGGCCGGGGCGTTCCGGTCCATCGGGGCCGGAGCAGCGCTCAGTCGCGCAAGGTAAGCCTGGTGCAATGTGGGATGCGGCACGCTCCCCCAGGGAAACACCAATGGGCCTCTTGGGTTGCCCGTCGCTGGGTCAATCAAATCCGACTTTCGCTCCGGCATCTCCATGCGCATGATGTCGCGGAGCGCGTATAGTCGCGCCTGTGCGGCGGCCAGCGGCGCCATGCCGCTCGTGTTAATCGGCACGCGGCGCGTTTCGTAGGACCCATAGAGTTCCGCGACGATTTCGTGGAGCTTCAGGATGGTGGCCTTGGTCTTGGACTCGCGCGCCGATTCCTGCGCCCCGCGGATGGCGAACATCACCATGCCCGCCAGCATCGTGAGGATCACGATCACCACCAGCATCTCGACCAGGGTGAAGGCGTTGCGGGGAAATGATGAATGATGAATGATGAATGATGAATGACGCAGCGCGGTTGCGTAGCGGCGGGGCTTGCCCCGCGCACCGGGCGAAGGATGAAGGATGAAGGACGGGGGATGAAAACGAGTGCGGGCGTTCATTTTGGCATCGCGTCCTCGAGCTTGCCGTCGGCGAAGCTGGTGAGGTTGTCGAAATCGGCGTTGGTGATGCCGTCGCCGGTTGTGAGGTTGCGGCACACCCCCGCGGCAGCGGACCCGAAGAGGCCATCCGAGAGGCCGGCGGCGATGATCTGGTACTTCTGCTGTTCGCACCAGGGACGTGGATTTTGCGCGGTGGGCACGCCGTCCATGTACGGGACACAGGCATTGTCGGCGTTACCATAGCGATAGGTAAACGGGTTGCACGTGGTATCGTCCCACATCACCCCATACTCGAACCGGACGCTCAACAGATCGCGGCGGGCACGGAAGTAGACGTAGGGCGCCTCAACCGATGGCGGATAGTACTTGGGCGGATCCATGGCGTTGCCCGGCCACGGCTCGAGGCGCTCACCGTTGAACTTGCCGTCGGACTTGCCGTTGAAGGTGAAAAACGGCTCGGTGCGAGGCAAGCCGCGCTTGAAGGGATTCGCCTTGTCGGCGTGGAAGCCGGCAGGGACCCACTTCTCGTTCGTCCCGGGCAACTGCTCCGGGAGCCCACCCAGCCAGAAGACCAGGGCCGTAGCAGGAGTGAAGTACTCAGGATCCAATCCGGGGTACCCGGTGTTTGGGTCGCTTACGTCGGCCCTAAACTTGTCCCAGCGAGCGATATCGTTCGGGAGAGGAAGCAGGTTGGTCTCGAAGTAGCGGGGGTAGGCGGACTGAAGATGCCTTAGGACGGCGACCGCAGAGCCTAGCGGTGGCCGGCAGACCGGCTGAAGGGACGGATTCGTAAAGAGGGTCGAGAAATCCGGCGGATACTCGCCGTATTTGATCTTGTAGGCTTCCATCGCCTGCTGGAGGTCGCTGATCTCCTTGCGCACGGTGAAGACCTTGACTCCGGCGCGGGCGTGGATGACGGCGGCGGTGATCAGGCTGGCGAGGATGCCGATGATCACGATCACCGTGAGCATCTCGACTAGAGTAAAGGCGCGGCGGGGAAAGGATGAAGGATGAGGGATGAAGGATGAAGGACAGCGGCTATGGACACGCGGGACCCCCATGATGGCATCTCCTCCCGGCCGGATGGGCGGCCGCTTTGGACAGTGGACTGGCGGAAGAAAGGGAATTGGGGAGATCACGAAAACGCGAAAGCACGAAAGGCGGAGCCCTTTTTCGCCGGCACTTCTCTCCCACTTGGGGACCGCTACGCCCGCACTGGCCCGGCGGGACGCAACGGTCAGCTCAGTTTGGTGATCAGGGCGACCAGGGGTAAAAACAAGGAGATCACGATGAACCCCACCATGCCGCCCAACACGATAATCAAGAGCGGCTCCATGAGCCGCGTCAGCGCCTCGGTAATGACCTTCACCTCGTCGTCGTAGTTGTCGGCCACCTTGTAGAGCATGGTGTCCAGCTCGCCGGTCTCCTCGCCCACGTCCACCATGTTGACGACCATGTCGTCGATGATCCGGTCGTTCATGCGCATCATATACAGGAGGACCCCGATCGGCCCGCCAACGAAGACAAACCAGAAGAAAAGGGCCACGGGGTGGAAGCCCGGCTTGGCGTGCTCCTTGAGGGGCTGTGCCACGGCCTCGCCTTCGCGGATGGCCTCGTGGACCTTCTGGTAGAGGTTCTCGAAGACGGCGTTGCCGGAGGTCTCCTTGGTGATGTTCATGGCCTCCAGGATGGGCACGCCGCTGGCCACCAGCGTGCCCAGGGTGCGCGTCGTGCGCGCAATGATATTCTTCTCGATTAAAGGGCCGAAGACCGGCAGCTTTAATACGAAAAGGTCCCAGCCGTAGCGTCCGGCAGAGAACCTCCGCACCAGTTTGACGAAGATCCAGACGCACAGCGGAATGCCGGGGAGCAGGAACCAGTATTGCACCACGGCGTTCGAGACGACGATGAGGACCTTGGTCATCGGGGGAAGCTCGGTGCCGAAATCCTTGAAGATCTTCTGGAACGAGGGCACGATCCTCCACATGATGAAGACCAAGATGCCCACGGCAAAGAGCACGACGAAGACGGGATAGACCAGCGCCCCGCGGACCTTGCGCTTGAGGCTTTGGGAGCGTTCCTGGAAGTCGGCCAAGCGCTGGAGGATGAGCTCGAGGGCGCCGCCGGCCTCGCCGGCCTTGACCATGTTGACGTAGAGGCGGTTGAAGGCCTTGGGGGACTTGGACATGGCCTCGGAGAGGGTGGCGCCGCCCTCGATCTCGTCGCAGACGTCCATCAGGCAATTCTTCAGGGCGCCGCCCTTCTCCTGGTTTTCCAGGATGCGGAGGCTCCGCAGGATGGGCAGGCCGGCGTCCTGGAGGATGGAGAGGTTCCGGGTGAAGGTGGTCAGCTTGGCGGAGCCGACGCCGCCGATGGCGAAGCTCCGCTTGCGCTTGCCGGCTTTCTTCTTCTCGGCGGCGGTCTTGCGCCCCTTCTTGACCGAGATCTTGGTGACGAAGTAGCCCATCTGCCGGATGGTCGCCTGGGCTTCCTCCTGGCTGGGCGCTTCGATCAGGTCCTTGATCTCCTGACCGGTGGCGTCCATGGCCTCGAATTGGAACGTGGGCATGGCTGGACCCTCGCTAGGCCTCGATCGTCGTTTCGCGGATCGCTTCGTCGATGGTGGTCACTCCGTCGAACACTTTGTCCAGGGCCGTCTGGCGCAGCGGCCTCATGCCGCTCCGCAGCGCGGCGTCGCGGATCTTCTCCGACGACACCCCGCGGTGGATCAGGTCCCGGATCACGTCGTTCATGGGCATGAGCTCGAACAGGCCGGTGCGGCCGCGGAACCCGGT
This sequence comes from uncultured Planctomycetaceae bacterium, assembly GCA_964354245.1. Taxonomy (GTDB): domain Bacteria; phylum Planctomycetota; class Planctomycetia; order Pirellulales; family Thermoguttaceae; genus CAYGZI01. The sequence continues at coordinate 202 of CAYGZI010000569.1, read as the reverse complement.
GTTGTTGCACGCCGTGCAGCCCCGTCCGCGGTAGAACTTCTTGCCGATCACGTCCTCGGGCGTGAGGTCCAGATCGGCCAAGGTCTCGGTGCCGGGCACGGTTTCCTCGCGGCATTCCTGGCAGATCTTGCGGACCAGCCGCTGGGCCAGCACGGCCTCGAGGGTCGCGGTGATCAAGAACGGGGGGATTCCCATGTCGCGG
>CAYGZI010000568.1:0-4209 GCA_964354245.1 uncultured Planctomycetaceae bacterium | reverse complement strand
CCCGACACGTCGGTCCCGGCCACCGTGGAGACCATCACCTTGGGCACGCCCAGCGGCAGCGTGCGCATCGCCGAGCAGGCGACCGAAGTGCCCCCGCCGCCGCCGAGGGCCATGATGCCGTTGAACCGGCCTTCCGCATAGAGCTTCGGGATGAGCGTCTGCGCGCCCCGGGCCATGGCCGCCACAGCCTCGCCGCGGTCCCGCTTGCGCACCAACTCGTCCAAGTCAACCCCGGCTGCGCGGGCGACTTCGCCCCGCGGGATGTCGGGCGGGATACGCGGCGGCTCCAGCACGCCCACGTCGATCAGCAGCGTCTTGTGCCCGCGGGCTTCGATGCACTGCTTGACGAAGCCGTATTCGGCCCCTTTGGTGTCCAGGGCGCCGAGCAAGGCAATGGTCTTGGCCATGGTCCGTTCTCCCCAGCCGTAGGGCCGGCTCCGCCGGTCAGTCCGAATTCGGCCGGCACAGCCGGCCCTACGTGCGCTTGATCAATCGCGGCGGCTTGCCGCTCCGAAACGCCTCCTCCAGGGCTTGGGCCTTCTCCTTGCTGCTGTAGTCCGGGTACTCCACGGGCTCCGCAATGCCGTGCCGGGCCAGAATGCGGGCACATTCCACGCGGCACTCGCCCGCCAGGTCTATTGCGCCACTGAGCACGCGCAGGCATTCCTGCGGCGAGTGGAAGCCCATTCCGTTGTTGGCCGCCACAAAGTCCCATCGCATCTGGGCCCGGCGCACGAGGCGGCGGACCTCCGCGAGCTCGTCGTCCTTGGCCCCGGCCTGCACGGCGGCGGCGATGTCGAAGTGGGCCCGGCAGAGGGCCGCTTCCGCCCACTTTCGGCCCTCGGCCACCTTGTCCTGGATTGCCTCCACGCGCGTGCGGAGTTCCTCCTCGCTCCAGCGGTGGCAGACGGCGCACGAATTGGCGATGTTCAGAAGCGGGCTCCGCACGTAGTGATCGGTATACTTCACGCCGCCTTCGGTTCGGTAGGGCATGTGGCAGTCCACGCAGGAAACCTCGCGGTAGGCGTGGATGCCCGTCCGATAGACCTCGTAGTCCGGGTGCTGCACCTTGAGCATTCGGGCCCCGCTGATCGCGTGGGTCCAATCGGAGAAGCCGGCGGCGTCGGAGTCGTAGTACTCGTCGATCTGCTCCACCAGCGTTCCCCGGGCCCAAGGGAAGGTGAGGTAGTTGCCCTCGGGCTTGAAGTAGTACTCCACGTGGCACTGGGCACAGACCAGCGATCGCATCTCCTGGTGGGACATTCGATCCGGGTCTTTGTCTTGCTTGGCGAGGGCCTCGCGGAGCGCCGGGCGCGTGATGCGCAGACGCATCGAGCTTGGCTCGTGGCAGTCCAGGCAGCCGATCGGGTGCGTGACTTGCCCTTCCAACTCCTTAAAGGACATCTTGTAGAACTTCGCCGGGTCCAGTTTCGACGCATCCAGGCTTGCCGGGTCAGGTTGTGGCGCGGGAAACCCGGCCAGATAGAACTCCACGAGCAGGCGAGGCACGTCCGGGCTCTTGCAGGTCCAGCAGGTGGCGGGCGTTTTCTCCGTTCGCCGTTGCGTAGCCTTGACGTCGGTGACCGCATGGGTGTGCCCCCGCGCCTGGCGATATTCCTTGGCGAATCCGTAGCCGGCAAAGAGGATCGCGTTGGCCGGGGTCTCCGCAAGATAGTCGCGAGGGAAAGAGCCGCCGTACTTGGTCTTCGTGGTGCTGTCGGCCGTCAACGTGTAGCGGTCGTACTGGCGCGGGTAATTCGCGGCCCACTGGGCGCTGTCGCTCTCCCACGGGGCGATCGCCACGGGGGGCGGCTGCGGGCGGGCCTCTTTCCTCCGCTCGACGATCGACGCCGCAAGGATCCCCAAGAGAAACGTCGCCGCCGTGGCCCCAAACATGATCGCCCAGCCGCGCCAGGCGGGCGGCTCGCGACGCTCGGGCTTCGATTGCGGACGTTCGTCGGTCACGAGATGACTCCTTATTGGCTACCCAATCCCGAATCCCCAATCCCTAATCCCTTTTCTCTCCGCGGCACGCGGCCGCCGACACGCGACCGCTGATCCGGCGAAGTCACGGGGGCCAGCCGCGGCTGAAACACGCCCGGCACGGCCGACAGGCTCCGCACCGATCCGTGCGGCGTCTCCCGATGACACTCCCAGCAGCGGCGGTCCCCGCGGGCGTGTTGAGCCAAGGCCACCTCCTCAATGGTCGCGCCGTGGCAGCGGCGGCAGTTTTCCTCGACCACCGGGACCGCCCCCTCGGAAAGGCGAATCACCTGCGGCTCCCGCCGCAACGTGAAGATCGCCGCGTGTCGCAGCCCATCCTTGGCCTTGAAGAAGTAGTGCGACCAAATGGAATCGTGCGGCATGTGACAGTCGTTGCAGGTCGCGCTGCGGGCATGGCTGCCGTGCTGCCAGGTGACGTACTGGGTGGTCATCACGTGGCAGTTCGTGCAGGTCTCCGGGGCGTCGCTCAAATAGGAGGGGGCCCGCGAGACGTGAATCGCCAGCAAGGCCGCCCCGCCCGTCACTCCCAGGCTCAAGAAACAAGCGGTCCGCAGCGCCGCCGGAACGAACCGCAGCGCCAACGTGCCCGCCAGAAACTTCCCGATCGCGCCGACCATCGCTTAAGATTCTGCCCCATCGGCCGCCGGCGGTCAACCGTCCGCGTGGCACAGACGCCCCCGGGCTGTGCTTGATTCGGTGTGAGGCACAGCCGCCCCCGGCTGTGCGCGACTCTTCGGGCGGAAATTCCGTTTGACGCTCCACCTCTTCCAGTGTAACTTCTTGGTCGGCGGCGAGACGGCTCCCGAGTTGACTCTGGACCGCGTTTCCTTCGCCCGGGCACCGGCCGGACGATCGTCGCCACGCTGCTCCGTCGGATGCGAGGAAGCTCGTCGGCAGGGGATCGCCGTTGGGGGACGAAGGCGATGATCACTTCGCGCGACCGCGTGCTCCGCACGCTTTGCCATCGACCGGTGGAACGTGTGCCGCGGGACCTTTGGGCGGTTCCGGCGACGGAGATGTTCCGCGAGGACGAGTTGGCGGAGATGCGTTTCCGCTATCCTCCGGACATCATCCGGCCCGATTTCCACGTGCCCAGAGGCCAGCGGGTCAAGGGGACGCCGTACGAAATCGGCGAGTACACGGACGCCTGGGGCTGCGTCTGGAAGGTAACCAAGCGGGGGATGGTCGGAGAGGTCGTCGGACATCCGCTGGCCGACCTCAGCCAGGCGGCCGCCTATCGCCCCCCTTGGGAGCTGCTGGAGAAGGCCAATCTCTCCGGGGTCAATCGAAGCGCCGCGGCCACCTCGCGGTTCGTGCTGGCGTGGAGCGACATCCGGCCCCTGGAGCGGCTGGAGTCTCTGCACGGCCAGGCCGCCGCCCGGGCCGCCCTGAGCGACGGATCCAAGCCGATCCGCGACTTGTTGGCTATGGTCCACGAGTTTTCCTGCCGCGAGGCGGAGATGTGGGCCTCCACCCTCGTGGACGGCATCGCCTTGCGCGACGACTGGGGATCAAACCACTCGCTGGTGATTCCGGCGCAGGCGTGGCGCGACTTGTTCAAGCCGCTCTATCGCCAGTACGTCGAGATCATCCACGCACAGGACAAGTTTGCCTTTTTTCACTCCGACGGAAACATCGCAGAGATCTTCGACGACCTCGTGGACCTCGGCATCGACGCCGTCAACGCCGAGCTCTCCTTGATGGACCTGGAATGGCTGGCCGAGCGGTTCCGCGGCCGGATCACCTTCTGGGGCGAAATCGACCGGCATCGGGTCCTGCCCTTCGGCTCGCCCGAGGAAGTCCGCGGCGCGGTCTGCCGGGTCCGCGCGGCCCTGGACTTCGGCCAGGGCGGGGTGATTGCCCAGTGCAAGTGGGGGGCGGGCGTGCCGTTTCGGAACGTGGCCGCGGTCTTTGAGCAATGGCTGGCCCCCACGCCGGAGCACGCACCCGCGCAATAGAATCTGCGGCGACGACCGCCCGGCATCCGGCAATGCCAGCCCGTCGGCAGCTCCCCAAAAAAATGCCGGAAGGCTCCTTGGCGCCCTTGCGACCCAAAAGTCGGGTCAGCCTGCCCTTGAGTTGGAGGACGATCGCGGTATGATAGAGCAACTCGGGCGTCCCACGCGACGGCCCCCTTAGCTCAATTGGTTAGAGCATCTGACTCTTAATCAGAGGGTTGTAGGTTCAAGTCCTACAGGGGGCACT
>CAYGZI010000567.1:0-4230 GCA_964354245.1 uncultured Planctomycetaceae bacterium | reverse complement strand
GTCTTCGAAGTATGGCGAGAAGCGGTCCAGGCGCACGCGGCCCACGGCCAGCGGCGGGATGAGGTGATAGAGCGAGGGAAGCAGCTCCGCCAAGCCCGCGTAGTCGGAAGGGTCCTCGCCGGGGAACCCGTAGAGCAGGTTCCACTTGACCTCGATTCCCGCCTCGGAAAACCACTTGAGCGTTTGCAGGTTTTGGAGGGCGCTTGCGCCTTTGCCGGCGAGCTTGAGCACGGGCGTGGAGAAACTCTCGATCCCCAACTGGGCCGCGCCCAGCCCGGCCTCAAGCAGCGAATCGACCTGACCCCGCGTCAGGTTGGTCTTCATCTCGTAAACGAAGGCCAGGTCCAGAGGCGTGGGGGCAGGTTGGCAACCTGCCCCGCACAACCGCGCTTCGCGGAGCATGGGCAGGAGCGTGTCGAAGTAGCGGTGGTCGAGGATATTGTCGGACGAGCAGGCCCGGTGGACGCCGTAGCGATCGACCAGGTGGCGCAACTCGTCGATGGCCCGCTTGGGGCTCTTGCTGCGGAAGGCCAGGCTGCTGCCGTTCAGGCCGCAGAACTTGCAGTGGTGCTTCTCGCCCCACCAGCAGCCGCGCGAGGTCTCGAAGAACAAGAGCGGATCGATCTTGGCGGCCAGCGGGCTTGCCCGGAGCCGGGCGAAGTAGTCGTCGAAATCGGGATACGGCAGAGCGTCCAGGTCGCGGACCATGAACTCTTCGGGATCGCATAAAGCCGCGACCGGCGGTCGCGATTCTGACTCGGGAGACTTCCGAAGTCTTGGAGAGTTCGGAAGTCCGTCGTGGGGCGTGTCATCAAAGCCAGAGAGCGAATCCCGTCCCACCACCCCCGGCACTAAGCGCACCGGCCGGCCGGCCAGGATGTCCTCGACCAGCGGCGGGAACGTCAGGTCCGCTTCGCCGAGGAAGACGTAGTCGACCAACGGGAACTGCCGCGCGAGTTCCTCGCCCATCGGTCCTTCGCAGGCCGCCCCGCCGAAGACGATCTTCACGTCCGGCCGGACCTGCTTGATCCGCCGCGCCAGGCACACGGAGGGCATGGTTTGTTGGAAGGAGACCGCAAAGCCCACGACCGCGTATCGCGACCACTCGATCGACCGCATGGCGGCGTCCAGAAACGGCTCCACGTGCCGCTCGATCGACAGATAGTCCTCGAAGTCGGCGGCAGAGAGCCCGGCATCAGCCGTCATGAGCACGTCGCGGAAGTAGTCTTCGTCGCTGGGGAGTTGGCCGCGGAAGTAGTCCTTGGCAAAGAGGCGCTCGCCGCCGAGCACAAAGGCGAAGCAGTCGGCGATCCAGGTGTAGCGGTCCAGGCCGATCCGCTCGGCGAAATCGAAGCTCAGGTAGGCCAGGTCGCAGCCGATGCCCCGCTGGGCGAGCGCCGCCTTGAGCAGACTGGGCCCGAGATTCGGCCAGCGGAGATTGGAAAAAGGCATGTTGAGGATCAGGACACGAGACATGGCCGGAGTACGTTGGCTCTCACGGGGGATTCAACCACAAAGGCACGAAGAACACAAAGGGAAGGTTACGCCGCGTGTCCTTTCATGGCCATGCGCCGCATCCCCGGCGGGACGTCCTGGAGCTGATCCTCCGCCGGTTTCGGGCTGAGCCAGTTGGAGACGAACGTCTCGAACACCAGCACCACGAGCACCGCCCAGAGAAAATAGTCCCAGAGATTCGTCCCCTCGTGGAGCATCTTGAACGTGCTGGAGAGGTCCTCGGGGTTGTCGGCAAACACCACGTCGGTCGGGGCAAAGCGCTCCTTGAGTTCGTCCGGGTCCGCCTTGGCCGGGTTGGCCTCTTCCGGGTCCACGTTGACCGCGAAGGCCACCTGCTTGGCCCCGGTCCCTACCAGCGGACGCATGGTGTAGAAGCCCACGTCGTAGGTGTCGTTGTAGCGCAAGACCTGGCCGCGGTGGCCGGGCTCGCTCTTGGTCTTCAGATCGTAAAGCGTCCCCGACGGGGGAACGACCGCAACGCTCAGGGGGTTCTTTTCCTCGTCGAAAGGCAGGACCAGGGGCGAGCCCGCCAGGGCCGTGCGCTGCGCCTGCTCGGTCCCGGCCAGCTCGAACGTCATCCGCACCAAGAGCGGCAGAAAGATGGTCTTTAGCGGCAGGTTCGTCCAGCCCACGTGCGCGCTGGTGCCGAGCATTGTTACCGACCCGCGCCCAATCTTGCGCTGGGCCAGCAGCGGCTCGCCGGCCTTGTCGGGGCCGGCCTCGTCCAGGCGCGCAAGCACCGAAGCCCCCGACGCGGCCGCGGCCTTCGCGTCCACGCGCACGTACTTGTAGATCAGTGCCGACTGATAGAGCGGGTCCGGCTTGACCAGCGGGGCCAGGGCCCGGTGTTTCTCGTCGAGGTAGCGGATGTGCCAACTGTCGCGCCCCTCGGCGGCCTTGGCAGTGCGGACCTCCAAGAGCGGCGCGGGGAGCAACCGGCCTTGGGCCTGCTGGTTCATGGCGTTGTAGGCATCGGGCTGGACGTTTTCGCCGCAGATCCAGAAGACGTGGCCGCCGCCCTCGACGTATTGGCGAAGCTTGTCTGCCACGTCGGCCTCGGGCGCGGGCAGGTTCACGCAATAGACCACGGCGTAGTTCTGGAGCTTCTCGGCCGCCAGGTCCTTGGCCGCCAGCACCGTGCCGCGGATCGCCCAGTTGCCCGAGCGCGCGGGCATCAGGGCCTGCTGGACGTAGAAGCTGTCGTCGAGGTAGGGGATTTCGTGGCGCTGGGGGGTGACGATCGCCACGGGAATGCCCTGATCCACTTCCATGCTGAAGAACCACCGGTCGTCCAGGGAGGAGCCGTCCTGGCCGACGAGCCGGGCCTCGCAGCGGTGCAGCCCGCCCCGGTCGAAGCTGAATTGGAAGGCGTGCGTCCGCTTGCTTTCCGGCTGGATTGCGAGGACCGGGCTGGTGGCCTTCTTCTGATCGTCGACGTACAGCTCGACCAGGCGCTGCTGGGCACTGGACGCGGCGCTATACACCTCGACCGTGGCCTTGACCGGCACTCCGGCGACCGGCACCGCGGTCTCCAATTCCACGTTCTGGATCGCGACGTTCGGCTCGGGCTCGCGGGCGCAATCGACGATCACGACCGGGACGAGGGATGAGGGATGAGGGATGAGGGATGAATCGCGAATACCGGACTCGGATTTCGGTCCACTATTCCCTGATCCTTCATTCTTCATCCCTGATCCCTCATCCTTCATCCCTTCCCCCAGTCCCTCCCAGCCGTGCTTGGGCACGTCGGTGATCACGTAGATTACTTTGTTCGCGGCGCCGGAGGCGGCCAGCGTCTTGCGGGCCTCCTGGACCCGCATGGCCAGGTCGGCCCGCTCGTTGCTCACCGAGCACTGGTTGAACATGCGGAGCAAGGCGTCGCGGGAGGTGTCGAGCTGGCCCTGCTGGTCAAAGGGCGGGCCGCCGGTGAGGAAGAGTGCCGCCTGGTCGTCGGGGCCCAATTCTCGCAGGATTTGATCCACCGCTCCCCGGGCGGTTTCAAAGCGCGGCCGGCCCTTATCGGCCAGGGCCATGCTCGCGGAGTTGTCCAGGACGATGGCCACCGCAGAGGCCGCACCCCGCCCCAAGAGCGCGCTGAGCTGCGTGACCTTGATCTCCGAAAGCCCCATAGCGATCAGCACCAGGGCCGCCGCGCGGAGGAGCATCAAGAGCAAGTCCTGGATCCGCCGCCGGCGCCGCGTCTTCTCCACGCTCACGCGCAGGAAGCGGAGCGTGCTGAACGGCAGGTGCTTGGCCCGCTGGCGGCTGATCATGTGCAGGATCACGGGGATCGCTGCTGCCAGGGCGGCCAGAAAGAATAGGGGGGCGCCGGGGATCATACTCGATTGCGCTTGGCCAAATAACGGGAAAGCATGAAGTCGTAAGGGGTCGAGGTGTCGGCCAGGACGTAGTCGATGTGGCTCTCGGCGCAACTGCGGCGGTAGGTCTCGATGAACTGCTCGACCTCGGCCACGTACGCGCCGCGGACCGAGCCCGGGTCCACCTGGATCCTCTCGTTGGTCTCCAGGTCGTGGAAGGCGATCACCTCGCGGAACGGGAACTCGATCTCCGCCTTATCGAGCACGTGGAACACGATCACCTCGTGCCGCCGGTGCCGGAAGTGGTGCAATGCCCGCATCAGCTCTTCCGGCTCGTCGTACAGGTCGCTCACCAGCACGATCAGGCAGCGGCGCTTGAAGCGGTTGGCCAGCTTGT
>CAYGZI010000566.1:0-4235 GCA_964354245.1 uncultured Planctomycetaceae bacterium | reverse complement strand
AGGATCCGCCCCAGCCCGACCTGCCAGGCCCAGCTCTGGCCGAAGACCTGGTCGATCTCGCAGCCATTGTGCGAGCCGACGCTCTTGACGTGCTGGCGGTCGGGGACGTGGACGTAGTACTCGCCGTTGAACAGTTCCTTGTCAATGTTGCGGCTGCTCCGCTCGAAGATTTCCCGCATTTGCCGGGCGAACGGCTCGTCGCCGACCTCCCTGGCCATTTCCTCGCACGCCCGGGCGGCCGCCGCGTAGAGCGAGCTGAGCCACGCGATCTTGCCGAACCAGGGCTGGTCGAGCGTGTTGTGCTGCGGGCCCGCGAGGATGCCGTCGCCCGGGTCCATACGCACGAGGCACTGCATGGAGAGCTTGATCTTGGGCCAGAGGGCCTTGAGGAAATCGGGGCCGGCGGACATCTGGTGCTCGCGATACGCCCGCAGGATGCAGCCCGCCTGGCCGTCCACCGCCAGGCCCGCGCCTTCGCCGCGATGGTTGATTAGGCCGGTCTTGGGATTCATCGCAAGGCCAAAATCGGTGCGGCGGCGGAGATCGCGCTCCAGCTCGGGGAAGAGGCGGGCCACGGCATGGGCATAGTGCCAGACGTGGGTGCATGTGCCCTCGCAACAGCCCACGCCCTCCCAGCCGTAAAACCTGCCGGTCGCGAAGCGGTGGCAGGTGGAGGTGGCCAGGATCGAGGTGTTGAGCAGGGTGCGGTCGAGGAACCAGCAGGGGAGGGTCGAGTCGTACCAGGTGTCGCGCCACAGGCGCGTCTGCTTGGCGAGCGAGTCGAAGTTCTTCGCCACATGTTCGGCGACCGCCGCGGCCGACGGGAATCGCGTGGCGTAAAACCGCCCGCCGTCCTTAAGCCGTAGATTCGGGAAATGCCACGAAATGACGAAGCTTGCGTGGGCCTCCTGTCCGGGGGCGAGCGCGAACTTCCGGGCTAGGGCGCCGATCAGCTTCTCTCCGATCGGCTTCGTTTCGACCGCGCTTTGGCCCTGTAAGAAGACGGCCTCCGGCAGGTTTCCCTCGGTAATCGCCGCAATCCCGCGGTCGCCCGCGGCCAGTTCGAGCAAGGCCATCGCCAGGGTCCCGAAATCGGGCTGGTCGGCGAGCTTCGCGGCGGGCCGGTCGGTGAAGACGATCTGGGCAATGCCGATGTTGCCCCAGGGGCCGCTCTGGTGATCGACGATCTGGAGCCGGGCGGTCTTCCCCTCGAACTTGCGCACGTCGAGCGACTCGCGCCGCATCTGGTTGCTGTTGTGGCCCGTGGCCGTACGCACGACCTTGCCGTCGACCAACAGTTTGATGCAGGTCTTGCCCGGATGGTTGCCGCCGCCGATCCAAAAGCTGATGAAATGCCGCGGGATGATGAAGGCGTCGCTCGTCAGAGTCCCGGTCTGGCGGTCCTTTTCCACAACGTCCCCGCCCGGCGCGGAGGCGTGGGAGTTGACCACGCGGGCGCCGGGGCCGCCCACGTCGCCCTGGTAGTCGGGAATCTTCGATTTGAGAACCGGTCCCTTGCCGAAGGCCGTGCCCGTCGTCTGCCAGCCCTTGTAGGTCTCCTTCTGGAAATCCTCGAAGAGGACGTCGTCGCGAGTGGAGAGTCGCGCCGGAGTTGCGCTGCACGAAAGCAGGGTCATGTCCGGCTGGCGCGCGACGCGGTTCTCCCGCGTTCCCGTGCCCGAGGAGCCTGAGTGCAGGCAGACCGCGTTTTCCAGCCAGCCGGCCAACTCGGCGGTGACGCTCGCTTGGCCGACGTTCTTCACCGTGAACCGCAGCACGGTGGCCGGCAGGCTGGAGCTTTCCACGTCCAGCGGCACAAACGGCGAGAATGCCTCCAGCGACACCGTGACGGGCGAGGCCGGATCGCGGTACTCGACCAGCCCGATCGGGTACTCCCCGCGAAACGCGATCTCGGCGAAGCCCGAGCGGTCGAGCCGGCGCACGCGGTCTTTCCCCGCGGCCGTGATCTTGACGGCGAAGCCTTGCTCCAGCGGCGAGGCCGGCTTGGGCGGGCGGGCATAGTGGCCGTCGCCCGTGGAAAGGACCTGGTTGAAGATGTCCCAATGCCAGAGCTTTCCGTCGCCGCCGAGGTAGAGCTGACCGGCGCAGATGCCGCCGACCGGCATCCCGATCTTCTCCAATTCCGCCCCGCGGTAGACGCTCGGCGTGCCGCGGGCAAATAGCGATTGGACCCACTTCGGATCGAGCTTCTTGTCGGCGGGGACCTGCTTCTCGAAATCGGCCGCCTCAAACGGCCCGGCCATGACGCCCGCGCGGGACGCGAGCGTTGCCGCGGTCCCGAAGGCCAGCGTCTTGACGAAATCGCGGCGCCCCAGCCCGCGCCGGCAGCCCGAACGGCAACCGCAATGGCCCGGTTCCCGACCCGTGCTCGTGCTATCGCTTTCCATGGTGGCGTCCTACTCGTCAATGGGTTGCAAACATGGCCGGAAAAGGCCTTCACGCAAGGTACTCTTTCATCATGGCCAGGTAGCGGGCGCAGGTGGCCTTCATGTCGCCGGGGTGTCCGTCTTGCTCCAACGAGAGGCAGCCCTGAAAGCGGACCTGCTTCAGCGATTGGGCAATGGCCCGGAAGTCCATCACCCCCTGGCCGACGTGGACGAACTGGCGCATGAGGCCGTCGATGTCGCGCATGTGGAGGTTCATCAGGTGACTACCCGCTTTGTGGATGGCGACCGGCGGATACTCGCGCTGGAGGGCGGTCCAGCCCACGTCCAGATTCAGCCCCAGGGCCGGGTCGCGGATGGCGTCCCAGAGGCGCAGAAACGCGGTGGCGTCGGGGATCGTGGTGTGCGTGTGGTGCTCCACGGTGAACCTGAGCCCGTGCGCCTTGGCCCGTTGGAGACACGCCTTGACGGTCTGGACGAACTGCTGCCAGAGCTGCTCCCAATCGAAACCGGAGGCGATGTCGATGTGGAACTTCATGCCCGGCTTGGCGTTGTCGATCTCATAGTAGCGGGGCAGGTAGGAGGTGGGGCCTTTCAGCTCGCGCGGCCAGGGGGCGACGTAGTTCACGATCGGGGCGCCGAGCTTGACGGCAATGCGGCAGCCCGCCTCGAAGAAGTCGAGGTTGCGCTTCCGCTCGTCGGCATTGGTGCTCGTGAGCCCTTCGACCACGGGCTGGAACATGGCGAACTGCGGGACCTGCATCCGGTAGTGATCCAGGCGCTTGCTGATCGTCCCGATGAGTGCGTCGGTCCAGACGTTGGCGAAGTCCGCGCGCCCGCACACGATCAGCTCGATCCCCTCGAAGCCCAGTTGGCCGATGGTCTCGATGGCCTGCTCTGGACTGGAGCCGCCCGCCAGGCTGTGGAAGTTCCAACTGACCGAGCCGATGCGGGGTCGGGCCCCGGCCGGCGTCCCGCTCTTGCGCGGCTGCTCGGCCGCGCCAATGGCTTGAATCGCTCCAGCCGCTGCTGCGAAGGCCGATCCGGCCGCCAACTTGACGAAATCCCGTCGCGTACGATCGTTATCTTGCACGGACATTGGCATACCTCCCGGCTGATGGTTCAGGGCGATGGGCCGATCGGCAATCGTCTCGGCCAAGAAAGCGCATGCGAGGCGCTCCCGCACCGTCAGGATAGCCGCCGCGGCGCCCCCCCACAAGCACCCACGCGGGTCGCGAGTCAGCGGGCGAAGGTGGGATTGAGGCGCAGAGGCGCTCGGTGCGGGTCCTCCAGCCCCATTGCCTTGAGCACGGCAATGATCTCCTCAGGCGCGATGCCGCGGTCGAGCATTTCGAGGACCACCGAGGAGGCAATCTGGCGCTCGCGGTATCTCTGGACGGCCCTGATGATCAGGGCGGTCAGGGCGACTGCTCCAACCAGAAGGCCGCCGCCCAGAAGCTCCGCACGGTCAACTCCGAGGTCCGGGTCGAGGGGATCGTCGCCGACGTCAATCCCACCAACGTCGCTCAGCTCTGCGACGGCATCGACGCCATCGTCGACGGCATGGACAACTTCGAGACCCGCTTCCTCGTCAACGACCTGGCCGTCCGGCAGCGCATCCCCTGGGTCTACGGCGGCTGCCTCGGGGCCGAAGGCCAGACCATGACCATCCTCCCCGGCGGCCGCGCCATCATCTCCGGCACCAGCGACGTCCCCACGGCCCGCACTCTCTACGCCAAATACATCGGGCATTAGAGTCCAGAGTCCAGAGTCGAGAGTCGAGAGTCCAGAGTCGAGGGTCCAGAGTCGAGAGTCGATGAGAACTCAGAG
>CAYGZI010000565.1:0-4236 GCA_964354245.1 uncultured Planctomycetaceae bacterium | reverse complement strand
GCGGTACTTCAGCTCGTCCAGGGCCCGCTCGGCCGTGTAGAGGTCGAAGGCGATTTCCGTGGGGTGGACCTCCAGGGCGAACTTCACGCCGCACTCGCCGAACACGTCCAGGATCGGGTTGAACCGCTCGGCCAGCAGTGCAAACCCGTCGTCGATCATCGCGGGCGAGACCGGCGGGAAGGAGTATAAGAGGTGCCATACGCTCGACCCGGTGAACCCGTTCACAATGCCGACGCCGAGCTTCTGGGCGGCGCGGGCAGTGTCTTTCAGCTCTTCGGCCGCGCGGGCATTCACGCCGGCGGGGTTGCCGTCGCCCCAGACGTGCGGCGGAAGGATGGCCTGGTGGCGGGCGTCGATGTTGTCCAGCACCGCCTGCCCGGCCAGGTGGGCGCTGACGGCGAAGACCTGAAGGGAGTGTTTCTCCAGGAGCTTGCGTTTGCGGGCGCAGTAGTCGTCGTCGGCCAGGGCGGCCTGCACTTCAAAGTGATCTCCCCAACAGGCCAGCTCCAGGCCGTCGAAACCGAAGCCCTTGCACTTGGCTGCCAGGGTCTCCAGCGGCAGATCGGCCCATTGGCCGGTGAACATGGTTACGGGACGCGCCATGGTGTGGTCCTCCTATGGATGGATGATGCGACACGCGGGGATATTGTGCCATAGGGCGGGCGTGGGCTCAACTCCCCCCGTCCAGACGAAAGCTATCAGCCGTCAGCTTTCAGCTATCAGCAAGCTGACGGCTGAAGGCTGATAGCTGACAGCCTCGTGCTATAATTCCGGTAGTCTCGGCGTGGTTTGCGGCAGGCAAGTTCTGGGCAATCAGGCAAAGGAGGAGGGGCCCGCGGGGCTCCGCAGTCTCATGGCCCTCTGGAAACCGTTGGTGCTTGGGGTGGGCTTCTGCGCTTTCGTTGGGTTGCCGTCCTACTCACTCGGGGTGGAAGGCCGGGTGGAGCTGGAGTTGTTCACTGAGCAAGGGGTGCCGCTGACCGGCCAGCAGGACTGGCTCCAGCAACTAGCCAAATTGGGGGTCGGCAAGCTCCGCATCCGCGCCAAGGGTTTCGACGACAAGGTCGGGATCGAGGTCCGGGGAACCGAGTCCAGCCCAGTCTACGTAGTCCGCGGCGCGATCAACTCAAACAACGACCTCATTCTCCCCGGCGGCCGCTATTCGCTCCGCACTGCTGGCCAGGCCGCCAAGTGGCTTAGCGACCTCGCCCGCAGCGGACCCGCCCAGAAGCCCGAGGAGACCGCGGCCTTCGGGCTGACGCAGGACCAGTTCGAGGCGGTGCGTTTTGCCCTGTCCCGGCCGGTGGGGTTTTCCACCCAAGGGACCGGGCGCGCGGCGGTGATCCAGAAGCTCGCCGGGCGGATCGGACTTCCGGTGAAGATCGAGCCCGCCCTGCTGCAAGGCGCCGGGGACGATCCGGTCGCCGAGGAGCTATCGGACGTCTCGGGCGGCACGGCAATGGCGTGCGTGCTGCGTCCGGCGGGGCTCTGCCTGGTGCCGCGGCGCACCGGGCAAGGAGAGGTCGAGTGCGTAATCGTCGCCTCCCAGCCCAAGCTGGAGGTTTGGCCGATCGGCTGGGAGTCGAAGAAGACCGACCGGGCCCTGGTCCCCGCGCTCTCAGGGAAGTTCAAGGCCAACGTGCAGAACGTGTCCGTGACCACGGTCTTGGACGCCCTGGCCAAGCGCCTGAAGGTGCCGTTTCTGTTGGACCACAATGCCCTAGCGCGGCAGGGGATTGACCCGGAGAAGACCCTGGTCAGTGCGCCGCCGGGGCAGACCACGTATAGCCAGTTGCTCCGCGTCGTCCTTTCCAAGGCCAAACTCAAGAGCGAGCTTCGCGTGGACGAGGCCGGCAAGCCGCTGTTCTGGGTGACAACGGTCCGGAAGCTCTGAATCTTGGCGCGTCTAAGGAGCAGCCGAACGGACTTCCGAGGTCTTCAAGACTCCGGAAGTCTTCGCATCGCGGTCCGCGCCGGAGTGGCGGCCGAATCACTTCGCCGCCACCACCGCGTGGGTGGGCAAGACCGGTGCGCTGACGCCCAGGTCGGTCTCGATGCGGATCGTCTTGTTGACCTTGCCCGGCTCGGTCCCGGCAACGAACGTCACCGGGATCAAGTGGACTTGCTTGGGCTCCTGCTCGCGGGACGTGTCGAACTGAAAGCCCTCGCCGTCGGATGTTACCGACAGGATGCGGAACGGCTTCTTGCCCTTAATCACTAACTGCTTGGTCACCTTCTGGCCGGGCTGCAAGACGCCCAGGAACAGAGTGGCCGGGGCCACGACGATCCCCGACTGGACCATTCCTTGCACCGGGACCGGGACCTGGGTGGAGCTGCGGTCGTTGGTCACCAGCACGAGGTGGTCGCTGATAGGTCCGGGCGGGGTCTGGTCGTCCATGCGCACAATGAGCCTGTAGCCGACCTGCCCGCCGTCGCGCCTGGTCTGCTGGAGGCTGGCCGAGAGGTGCGGGTTGGTGCTCTTGACGCGGACGATCCGCCAGTCCTCGCGCCCGGCATAGTTGACGGCGATCGACTTCTCCGCGGCGGCGCCTTGATCGACCGTGCCGAGGTCCACGGCCCCCGGGTCCAGCACCACGTCGCGGCGGATGTAGCCGTTGACCTGCAATTGGACCTGGGCGTAGAAGGGCTTGTCGATCGTCACGGTGAGCGTTGCCCCGCGGCTTCCCGAGAAGGTGCGGGTGTTGAACGCGGCCACGATGGCGCCCTGCTCGTAGGTCTTCAGCCACTCCTTCTTGATGGACGGGGAGGTGCAGCCGCAACTCGTGCGGACGCTGGCGACGTGGACGTCCTCGACGTAGATGTTCTTCAGCGCGAATTCGTACTGGGTCTTAGCCCCCGCTGCCACGGTGCCGAAATCGTGACGCGTGCTCTGGAACATCTTCCGTGCCCATTCCTGGCCGGCCGCCGCGGAACAAGCAAAAACCACAATACCCACGACGAGCAATTGAATCGTTCTGCGAGCCATGAGCCTCACCTCCCCGAATCCCCCAAGACAAGCCGACAAGCCACAAGCCCGGGGAACTCTAGGTTCCCGTGCCTGCGGTGTCAAAGCGGAGGCGCGTGGCCCGGAAGCGCGGCGGCCGTACGAGCGAGTAGCCCCGCTGCGAAGCCGGTCTTGGTCTACCCGCGGCCGCTCGTCGTTGCGATGTGCAGTGGCGCCCCGGTCCCCGCGACCCCGCTATAGCATTCTACACCCCCCCGACCACAAGGGACAGACTCCCCCCGTCTTCCGCGAAGTCACGTGACGCGGGGGTCTTGTCCACTACGAGATCAACTATGACACAAACCGGCGCGATCAGACGCCGAATCCGAGTCAGCCTGCCCGCCGGCACCACCACAGGGAGGGGGACGAGACCGTTTTTCGATGCACCTCGATAGAGGGAACCCAGGCGGCGCCCACGGGA
This sequence comes from uncultured Planctomycetaceae bacterium, assembly GCA_964354245.1. Lineage (GTDB taxonomy): Bacteria > Planctomycetota > Planctomycetia > Pirellulales > Thermoguttaceae > CAYGZI01. The sequence continues at coordinate 811 of CAYGZI010000565.1, read as the reverse complement.
AAGACCATTCCTTTCCCAGGCGAAAGCGCCAGTATCTTCCCTATCGGCTACTCAGATTCCCTCCTAGACATGGGCCGGCGCCTGGGAAATCCTTCTCCGGTGAGCATTGCCAAAGATCCCCACGATTCGCTACGATAGGGGATTACCTGCCGATGAGGCTGCGGTGGCAAGTGTACTCCCAAGACCCGGTCCCTACGCAAATCACCCCCCGACAATCCCATGTTCGAGTCGCTTCAAGAAAGCCTCGGCTCGGCGATCCGCGCGATCCGCGGACACGGCAAGCTGACCGAGTCGAACATGCGCGACGGCCTGCAAATGGTCCAGCGGGCCTTGCTCGAGGCCGACGCAAGCGTGCCGGCCGTCAAGGAGTTCATCGCCCGGGTCAGCGAGCAGGCCATGGGCGAGCGGGTGCTCAAGTCGCTCAGCCCCACCAACCAACTGGTGAAGATCGTCTACGACGAGCTGGTCGCCCTGATGGGGCCGGTCGATCATTCGCTGCACCTCCAGCCGGGCGTCACCGTGCTGATGATGTGCGGGCTGCAAGGCTCCGGCAAGACCACGACCTGCGGCAAGCTCGGGCGGATCATCCGCGACCGGGGCCGCAAGCCGCTTCTGGTCGCCGCCGACTTGCAGCGCCCGGCCGCCGTCGAGCAGTTGCAGGTGATCGGCCAGCAGGTGGGTCTGCCCGTCTATGCCGAGCCCGGCGCCCAGGACCCGGTGGCGGTCTGCCAGAATGCGGTCCGCCATGCCCGAGAGGCAAGCCTCGACGTGGTCATCCTCGACACGGCCGGCCGGCTCCACGTGGACAAGG
>CAYGZI010000564.1:0-4247 GCA_964354245.1 uncultured Planctomycetaceae bacterium | reverse complement strand
ATGGTGGACGCAGCGCGGTGATCCCGTCGATCCTCTGCCCGTCGGACAACAAGAATAACCGGGTCCCGTTTGCCGGCGTGATCGCCGGCGAGCCCGGCAACTGGGCGCGGGGCAACGTCGCCTGCAACGCGGGCGGCGCCTACATCGGCAATACGTACTATGAACTGTGGGATGCGAAGTCCTTAGGGTGGAAGAACCCGATTTGGCGCGGGGTGATGGGCCCCAACGACGCGGTAATCTCCCTGGCCGGCATTACCGACGGCACCGCCTACACGATCCTCCTCGGCGAACTCCGGTCGGGCGTATCGGCCCAGGACCGGCGCGGCACGTGGGCGATGGGCGGCGCTGGGGCGAGCATGTTGGCGATGTACGGCTCCAGCGGCGACGACAATGGACCGAACGCCTGTTTCGCCGCCGCAGACGACATTTGGGGCGGCGGCAGCTTCGAGTACGACAATGCCGAAATGCAGAGAGAGTGCATGGCGATGTGTGAGACCTGTCTGAACTATCAGCAGACGACGCGCAGCTTGCACCCCGGCGGCGTCAATATCGCCCTGGCCGACGCCAGCATCCACTTCGTCAGCAATTTCATCGAGACGTCGGGTGAGGGCGGCGACCCCGGCCGGACCCTGTGGGCGGTCTGGGACCGGCTGATTCTGAGCGCCGACGGTAAGGCCGTGGACAACAAGCGGGCTGGACTATAGCAGCGCAAGGAGGTCTTGGTTATGAAACTCCGTTTCGCGGTTGCGGCGTTGGCGGCGGTCGGCCTGCTGGCCGCCGGCGGTTGCGGCACCAAGGGGCCGAAGCTGGTGAAAATCAGCGGCACGGTGAAGTACAGCGATGGAACGCCCCTGGTGGTCCCGGACGGCGGCAGGGCCACCGTCAGTTTCGCTGTGGCCGATCCGGCCGCCGAACCGCCCGCGGGCTCGATCCGCAAAGGGGCCTCCGGCACGGTCAAGGAGGGCGGCAAGTTCGAGATGCAGACCATCAAGCCGGGCGACGGCGTGTCTCCGAACCGCTACAAGGTGTGCCTGATCACGCAGAAGAATCCCGGGGGCAACCCCAACGACCCCAGCAACCAATTCGTTCCCGCGAAGTACGCCAGCGCCCAAACGAGCGGCTGGGAGATCAACGTCGAAAAGGCGAAAAGCGACTACGATCTGGTCATCGAGAAGTGAGAGTCCGTCTTGCGGTATTGCGGTGACGCAATTTATCCGAGTTTTTCCTTTTTTCCTGGGGAGTCAGAGCCATGCAGCACCTTTTTAAGGGAGGGCCTGAAGTGGACCGTGCCCAACGCGCGCGCGTCCGGCCGAGGTTTGGCTTTACCTTGGTCGAGTTGTTGGTGGTTATCGCCATCATCGGTATTTTGATCGCTTTGTTGTTGCCGGCCGTCCAAGCCGCCCGTGAGGCGGGCCGGCGCTCGCAGTGCTCCAACAACCTCAAGCAGGTCTGCTTGGCCCTGCTGAACTACGAGCACCAGAACAAGACGTTCCCCTCCGGGATGATTTCGGTTGTGGGCACGCCCCCAATCTACCAGGACCCGGCGAGCGTCGCCGTCTACGCACCCAACTGGGTCGTGCTCACGCTGCCGTTCCTGGAGAACCAGCCGCTCCAGCGCGTCATCTTCAATAACATCAACCTCACCGGCTCTAGCCCCGTGGGGATCGAGGGTCCCAATTGCTACAACGCCCGCGGCAACTCGATCCCGGGGTTCCTCTGCCCCACCGACAGCGGGAACAACAAGATCATGTTCCAGGGTGCTAACGGCAACTGGGCCCGCGGGAACTACGCCGTCAGCGCGGGCAACGTGATGATTGGAAGCGGGGGCGTCTGGGACGCCAATTCCCCCCAATGGCGCAATAATCTCCTTAGGGGCGTGATGGCCGTCAACGACGCCACCATGGACTTGGCCGGACTGACCAAGGACGGCACCAGCAACACCATCATCGCCGGCGAGGTCCGCGCGGGCGTGAGCCTCGACGACCGTCGCGGCGTCTGGGCCATGGGCGGCGCCGGCTCCAGCATTCTCGGTGCCTACGGCTCGGACGGCGACGATAACGGCCCGAACACCTGCAACGAGTACGCCGACGATATCTTAGGCGGTCCTCGAGGCGACCCGAGTGTGATCCAGGACTGCATGGATACCTGGGACGGCGCAACCACGCAGGCCACGGTCCGCAGCCTTCACCCCAACGGCTGCAACGTCGTGTTCGCCGACAACAGCGTCCACTTCATCCAGAACTCGATCGAGACGTCCGGTCAGGGGGGCAGTGCCGATCCCGGCTTCTGGCCGGTTTGGGACCGGTTGATCTGCAGCGGCGACCGCCACCCGGTGGACCTGTCCAAGATCGGAGGACTGTAACCGTAACCGGAGAGACTGCATTGTCCAGGATAGTACACGGGCTTGTCGTCCCTTTGCTGGCGGTAGCGATCCTTGGGATCGGCGGCTGCTCCAGCAAGGGGCCGAAGATGGTCAAGGTGAGCGGCACCGTCAAGTTCAAGGATGGAACGGCACTGCCGGTGCCGGAGCGGGACCGAGGCGGAAGTGCCACGATCAAGTTCGAGCCGGCCGATATGGAAGACGGCCCCGTAGACCCGAACAGACCGCGAAAACCGGCCTCCGGGGCTATCAAGCCGGACGGCAGTTATGAACTCACCACCGTCAAGGGGGATGGGGTTATCCCGGGCCGCTACAAAGTGGCCGTCACCGTCATGGGAAAGTATATGGACGCCTCGTCCTCGCTGATTCCACAGAGGTACGGCAATCCCGAGACGAGCGGATTCGGGGTAATAGAAATCGACAAGTCGCAGAGCAACCTGGAGTTTCTGCTGGATAAGCAGTGATCGGCAGGCCGCTCCGCCCAGGATCTGCGGGGCGTGGCCCGCAGGACGTGGATTTGATCCGTTGCCCGACTGGGCTATTTGTTGCCGCGCCTGGGCACGAGCCCTCGTGGGGTGCGAGCTATGATCCGTAACAATGTCTTCTTATTGGGGGAGTGAGCCATGCGGCACCTTCTTCAGGGTGGTCGTCAGGGGGCCCGCCAAGGATCGCGGGGTCTTAAGCCGGGGTTTACCTTGGTCGAGCTGTTGGTGGTGATCGCGATCATCGGGATCCTGATCGCGCTATTGTTGCCCGCGGTGCAAGCCGCGCGCGAGGCCGGGCGCAAGAGCCAGTGCAGCAACAACCTGCACCAACTCGCCTTGGCCTTGTTGAATTACGAGCAGGCCACGGGGAGCTTTCCTTCCGGCGCGATCTTCGACCCCACCCCTGGTTTCGACTACGTCAAGTACGACGGTTCCAACGGGCTCGGCTCGAGGGACCCGGCGTGGTCGATTGTCCATCGCCCGAACTGGGTGATCCTGACCCTCGACTACATGGAGCAGCGGCCCTTGAAGAGGTCGTTTCTGCTCGTGGAACCCGCAGACCCTGCGATCCCGGTGCAGATCGGCGACCCCAGAAACCGGATCCCGCGCGGGCAGACGATTCCCGCCATGATTTGCCCGTCGGACAGCACCAATAACCGCGTCAAGTTCAACGGCTCGGCCGCCGAACGAGGGCTCGGCACGGACTGGAACGACAACTTTGCCCGCGGCAACTACGCCGTTAATGCAGGAAACGCCTGGATCGGCTGGTGGAACGGGAGACAGAACGGCGCTTGGGACGCCAAGGACCCGGACTGCAGGGGGTGGGCGGACATCCGGCGCCGCGGGATCATCGGCCCCAACAGTTGCACCATGCCGCTGGCCAGCATCAGCGACGGCACTGCGTACACCATGCTGGTGGGCGAGGTCCGTGCGGGCGTCGCGGATTCGGACCGCCGCGGCACCTGGGCGTTGGGGGGCTGCGGGCCGAGCATGGTTTGCGCCTACGGCTCCGGCGGGGACGACAACGGGCCGAATTCCTGCGGCACCCCGGGCGTCTGGGGACCGGACGACGTGTGGAATGGCCCTGAGTTCAATCACGACGTCGATCTCTGGGACGACTGCATGCACACCTGCGACTGGGGGTGCGGCAATTTCCAGAACACGTTCCGCAGCCTGCACCCGGCCGGACTGAATGTGGCCATGGCCGATTGCAGCGTCCATTTCATCAGCGACTACGTCGAGACGTCGGGGAACAGCATGTCGGGCGTTTGGGACCGCCTCATGTGCAGTGCCGACGGCCGGCGGATCGACGGCAAGCTGCTCGGGTGGTAGTCTCGGCTGGCTTACTCCCCTAAAAAGCCAAGAACGATCGACCGGCGCGG
>CAYGZI010000563.1:0-4251 GCA_964354245.1 uncultured Planctomycetaceae bacterium | reverse complement strand
GGCACTTGGCCCCCAAGAGGATCGACTTCTTGCCGACGTAGCAGGGACCCTCGATCCGAGTGAAGGGATGGATCTCGGCCCCTTCGTCGATGTAGACGGGCCCGCCGGCCGCGTCGATCACGACCATCGGGTGTACCACGGCGCCGGGAGCGATGTAGACGTCCTTCAGGCTGCCGCGGATCGCCTTCGGCTCTTCGACGGTCCCCTCGATGCCGCTCCGGCCCGCCGCGGCAAAATCCTCGGCCAACTGCTTCGGATTGCCGAGCACGAGGTCCCAGATGAAGTCCCACGCCGGCACGTCGACGGCGGCCGCTGGCAGCGCCGTACGGATCGACTGCACGAAGGCCTCGATCGAAGCGGCGTCGAGCCGGGCGAGGTCTTCCCGGGCAACGCGGGCCAACAGCAGCTCGCCGTCGGCATCGAAGACCACCTGGCTGGGGCCTTTCGGCTCGATCGCGAGGGCCGAAGCCTTCACCCGCCCGGCCACCAGGAGGAGATCGTCGCCGCGGAGGCTCGCCGGATCGTTGACCGGCCACGCAGTGCGGGCCCGGTAGGCCTCGGCCATGTAGGGCGGGACGAAGCACGCAACATCCCGGGCGCCGATCTTCGCGACCAGCTTCTCCGCGAGCGTCGTCATGCCGCAGCGCAGCTCCCAGATCGGGCGCGCAAGCGCCAAGGGGTGGAAGTTCACTCGCTTTTCGGCTTCGAGGTCAACGAGGATCAGTCGCATGTGCGGTGCTTCAGGGAATACTCAAAGGGGCGACCACAAAGGCACAAAGGTCACGAAGGGGCGATTGACCGGTTCACGTCGGCCCGCGGGCCGGGAAAGTCACGCGGTTTGCGGGGCCCCGGGCCGCTTGGCTTGAATCCACTCGTAGTACTCGACCATCTTCAGCCTGCCGGCCGCCGGGCGATCCAGATAGCATATCACGTCGGGATGGAGCTGCAGGGCGCTGGCGGTGATCATGCTGGTGACCGGGCCTTCGATCGCCGCGGCCACGGCGTCCGCCTTGTGCTCGCCGTTGGCCAGAAAGGCAATCTGCCGGGCTTCCAGAATCGTGCCCACCCCCATCGTGATCGCGTAGACCGGCACGTCCTCGATGCGATCGAAGAAGCGGGCATTGTCTTCGATGGTCTGCCGGGCCAGGGTCTTGATCCGCGTGCGCGAGCCGAGCGAGCTGGACGGCTCGTTGAAGGCAATGTGGCCGTCCGAGCCGATCCCCAAGAGCTGCAAGTCAATCCCGCCCACCTCCTCGATCCGCCGCTCAAACCACGCGCAGAACGCCCGGTAGTTGGTCGTCGTGCCGGATGGAATATAGACGTTCTGCGGCGGGATGTTGATGTGCTTGAAGAGGTTCTCGTGCATGAAGTAGTGGTAGCTCTGCGGATGGTCCTTGGTCAGGCCCACGTACTCGTCCAGGTTGAAGGTGGTGACCTGGGAGAAGTCGAGCCCGTCGCTCTTGTGCATCCGCGCCAGCTCCCGGTAAAGCCCCAGCGGCGTGGATCCGGTGGCCAGCCCGAGGACCGCATTCGGCTTGCTGTTGATTAGCGTGGCGACGGCCTCGCCGGCGGCCTTGCTCATCAGGTCGTAGGTTTCCTTGATGACGACTTCCATAAACCTTCCTCACGGCGGGGTCACAGGGCCGGAAAAGGTGACAGGCACCTTTTCCGGCCCCGCGGAGTGATGTCGGCGGGCAGGGCGTGCAAACTCTCTAGTTTGGGCAGCACGCAATCGGCTGTCAACCTCCTGCCATATAAGGAGGGTTCGCCGCCCCCCGGTGACCGTGCGGGTCGGGCAGACTTGCGCGGTCCGCGAAAAAGGGGACTGGCTCCGAGCGCAGCGAGGTGCCTGTCCCCTTTTGCCAGGCCGCATCAAGCCCCACGGGTTGCAACCCGTGGGCTTTGGAAGTACCCTACCTCCGGCACCAGAATCAGCGACCCCGGAGTCATCCATGCCAGTTGCCCGTATCTGCTTCGTCAAACCCCTGCTTCGCTTGCTTCTTGCGGCCCCGCTGTGCCTCGCCGTCGCGGCCCTCGCCGCACCCGCGCCACCGCCCGCCGACGACGGACTGGTCTCCATCTTCAACGGCAAGGACCTGACCGGCTGGGTCGTCGAAGGCGCCAGCAACTCCAAGTCCAAGAAGGGCGAGAAGGCCGAGCCCATCTGGTCGGTCCGCGATGGTATCATCCGCTGCACCGGCGACGGCTTCGGCTTCATCCGCTACGACAAGAAAGTCGATGATTTCCTCTTCGAGGTCGAGTACCGGATGGGCCCTCGGGCCAACAGCGGGATCGGCATCCGCGGCACCAGGTTCACGGGCCCGGCCAAGACGCGGCCCTCGTTTGCCGCGTACGAGATCCAGCTCCTCGACGACGCCGGCAAGCCGGCGACGAAGGGTTCCACGGGCTCGCTCTACCGCTACGTGGCCCCAACGCTCAACGCCACCAAGCCGGCTGGCCAGTGGAACCAAATCCGCATCGAGTGCCGCGGGCCGCGGATCCGCGTGACGCTCAACGGCAAGACGGTCCAGGACCTGGACCAGACCACGGTGCCGGAGATCAAGGACAAGCCGCTCTCGGGCTACGTCATGCTGCAAAGCCACAGCCGCCCGGTCGATTTCCGCAACCCGCGGCTGAAGGTGGTCAAGAAGTCTCTGTTGCGGGATCGGGGAAACTGTAGGGTGGGACAAGCGAAGCGAAGTCCCACCAGAGAGAATTCGCCCGAGTTCTGGTGGGACTTCGCTTCGCTTGTCCCACCCTACGACTCATCTGAGTCGAGCTGGACGGTCTTCCCGGCGCGATGCTCAGCCAGGGCTTCGTCGGCGAGCCGGCTCAATGCGTCCGGGGCGCGCGCGAAAAGCTCATCCCATCGCTTCTGCGAGGAAATCTCTTCGAGAATCCACCCGGCAAGCGATTCTTGTTCGGTTTGAGGCAGTTTGGCAGCCTCTGCGAACGCCTCTTCGAGCTTTGTCACTGAGACACCTCCCGAGGGCCATGTTGAGGTCACGGCTCGTTGTCTCATCGCGTCATTTCGAGCATCTTCTCATCGAAGTCGTCCGGCAGGCCCGCCGCCTTGTCGTCTGGGGCCATGAGCTGCTGGTAGACCTTGTAGTCGATTTTGTCGAGCAGTTGTTGCGCATGGCCGTCGCAGAACAAGACGACCAGCACGCCGCCGTGTGGGCTCGACGGTCGGGCGTACTTGATGTCTTGCGGCCGCGGGCCGACGTCAGTACATCGGTTGATCCGGCTGCACTCATCCAGATCGCGCCACCAGACCATCCCGACGTTGGCCTCGTCGGTGTCGGTCCACAGCCCGGCCTGGAGGTTTTCGGATAGCAGCAACGTGTCCTGTGAGCCATCGTGCTGCGCGATATAGTCGAGGGAAACCGTGACGGGCTTGGCATCGACGTTGTGATTGTGGAAAACGCCGGTAGCCACCGTGTCGTCCTTGTCGCCGGGCAAGCCGCAATTGACCACGAAGCTCAGCCAGGGAAGCGATTGGTCCTCCATTCGAGACGGATCGCTGGTGCAGACAAACACCGGCATGTAGGGGCTAGTCACTACGCCGTCCTTCCACTTCTCATACACGTCCTGCCGGTCGAGGTGGGGGAGAATCGGGACGAGCCAGCTTGTGGCAACTCGTTTCTTCTCTTGGACGGAACCGATGCGGTTCGCATAACCCGGAAACTGCCCGTGCCCTGCCTCGTAGTTCAGTAACGCCATGGCGATTTGCCTCTGGTTGTTCATGCAACCCCCTCGACTGCGATGTGAGAGCCCCTTGTTCATGGCGGGAAACAACAGTGCGAGCAGCATTAGGACCGCGATCGCGATCACAACTACGTCGATCAGAGTGAGTCGCGATCGGTCTCTCGGCATCGTCTCTGGCATCTGTCTGCTTCCTTCGCTGCGTGGCCGCGACCGACGGTCGCGGCTTTATGGATCACGCCGGCTCGATGCACCGCGGGTCGTCGCGCGCGGGACTGTTGACGTACGGGCTCACGGCGTATGCGGTCAGCTCATTCGTCGGGTATGGCCTCGAGAGAGCGGCAAGTTGATCGGGCTTCTCAATGGCCGGGTCGAGCCAGCGGCCGTAGTCGTCCGGGGAGACGATGACCGGCATCCGGTCGTGGATCGACTTCATCAGGTCGCTGGCGCCGATGGTCAGGATGGTGCAGGTCTCCAGCGCACTAGGTGGGAAAAGGGGGACAGGTCCAATTTGCCGGAACGGCCCGAAGGGTGCTTCGCACAAAT
>CAYGZI010000562.1:0-4270 GCA_964354245.1 uncultured Planctomycetaceae bacterium | reverse complement strand
CGCCTCTCGATGGTTGGAATGACTCACGAATTGGCCGCCAAGCGCGACCGGCTGATCGAGCTCCTCGCGGGCTTCGGAAGCTGCGCCGTCGCCTTCTCCGGCGGGCTGGACAGCACGGTGCTGGCCAAGGCCGCCCAGTTGGCCTTGGGGGATCGCGCCGTCGCAGTGACCGGGGTCAGCGCGAGTCTCGCCGTGGGCGAGCTGGAGTCCTGCCGCGATTTGGCCCAGCGGATCGGTATCCGCCACGAGGTGATCCACACCGGCGAGCTCTCCAATCCGGAGTACCTGAAGAACGCCCCGGACCGCTGCTACCACTGCAAGACCGAGCTGTTCACGCAATTGGAGGCAATTGCCCGGCAGATGAGCGTGGCGGTGGTGGCCGACGGCTCGAATTGGGACGACCACGGCGAGCACCGTCCGGGCTTGCGGGCGGCCAGGGACCAGCGGGTCCGCAGCCCGCTGGCCGAGTGCGGCCTGACCAAGGCGGAGATCCGCTCGTTGGCCCTGCACTGGGAACTCCCCACGTGGGACAAGCCGGCCACGCCGTGCCTGAGCAGCCGCATTGCTTATGGGGAGAGCGTTAGTCCGGAGCGGCTGGCGATGATCGACAAGGCGGAGCGGTTCCTGCGGGAGCGGGGTTTTCAGCCGCTTCGGGTCCGCTATCACAAAGGGGACGTGGCGCGGATCGAGGTCGCCCCGGATGCACTGGCGAGGTTCGCCGACGCGGAGTTTCGCCGCGAGCTGGTGGAGCACTTCAAGGCGGCGGGGTTCAAGTACGTCGCGCTCGACCTGGAGGGGTTCCGCTCCGGGAGTCTGAACGCAATGCTGCCCGCCGAGAGTCTCCAGGTCCTGCGCCGGCCGCCATAAAGCCGCGGCCGCTGGCCGCGCGTTTCCATAAAGCCGCGGCCGCTGGCCGCGCATCTCCCCGGGCGCACGATTCACAGCCCCAGAGCCAAGGCCAGCACGAGGAGCACGACCGCCAGCAGCCCGGCCCCGGCAAGCGCCCACCAGACCCACGGCGGGAGCTTCTTGCGCCGAGTCCGATAGGCCGCCAGCTCCTCGTCCGTGACCGCCTTGAAGGCGCCGCTCCGACTGGGAGCCAACTGGTTGGCCACGGCGGCGATCTCCGCCAGGGGATCGACCGGTTCCAGGCGTCGGGCCATCGGCAAGGCCGCTTGGGCGGGAAGCTTGGAGCTGGAACTCCCGGCGCCGCTCCCTGCGGTACTGCTCCCTCTGGCGCCACTGCCTGCCGTGCCGCTCCCCGTGCCGCTGCTCCCCGCGGCAACCGACCGCCCCGACCCGCTGGCGCTGGGTCTGTCCGTGCCCAGACCGATCCCGGACTTGGCTTCCGCAGATGCGGCCGCCGGGTCCGAAGCGGCGGGGCTAACCTGGGCCGCACGCCCCAACGCCGCGGCGCGTGCCAGGCCGCGCGAGCTGCTGCCGCCCGGTGGGCTCGGCTCGGCCGTCTGCGCCGGCCCCGTCGCGATGGAAGGAATCTTCAGCCGCGTGGACGAGCCGCTCCCCCCCGCGCTCGTGTCCACGAGCTGGCCGTGTGCGAGCAGCCAATCGGCCAGGGCGTCGGCCACTTCCCGGGCGGACTGGAACCGGGCCGCCGGCCTCTTGGCCATCATCCGGAGGCAGATTTCCAGCAGGTCCTCCGGCGCGTCGGGACGCTTCAAGCGGATGTCGGGCGGCGGGACCTTCTGGTGCATCAAGAGCCGCTGCGGCAACGTCCCTTCGGCAAACGGCGGCTGCCCGGTCAGAACGAAGTAGAAGGAACACCCCAGGCTGTAGATGTCGGCCCGGGCGTCCACGCCGTGGCTGTTGATCGCCTGCTCCGGGGCCAGGTAGTCGGCAGTGCCCAGGACGTTTTCGTCGTAGGCGACGGTCAGCGAGGCACGTCCCTCCTCGGCGAACTTCGCCAGCCCGAGGTCCAGCACCTTCACCACGTTCTGCAGGTCCACCAGGAGGTTGGCCGGCTTGACGTCGCGATGGATCAGCCCGGCGCGATGGGCGTGGTCGAGGCCCTCGGCGGCCTGGCGCATGTAGTCGGCGGCCCGGACGAAATCCAGGGGTCCTTCCTTCTTGACCATCGTTTGCAGGTCGCGGCCTTCGACGTACTCCATGACGAAGAAATGGACGTCCCCCTCGTTGTCCACGTCGTAGGCGCGGACGATGTTACGGTGATCCAGGGCCGCGGCGGCGCGGGCCTCGCGATGGAAGCGGCCCAAATAGGAGCTGTCTTTGACGCGGCTCTTGGGGAGGACCTTGATGGCTACGCGGCGGCGCATCAAGGTATGCTCGCCCAGGAAGACCTGACTCATGCCGCCGGTCCCGAGGTGGTTCAGCAGCTTGTACTTCTTGATGAAGAATCCTTTGTAGCGTCCCTGGAGGAGATTGTCGCGCTGCCAGGGGGTCAATAGCCCCTCGTCAACCAGCTTGTCCGCCAACCGCTTCTCGTCCACGACCGTCTCGTCGCCGGCCGGGCCCTTCAAGTCGGAATGCACCCGGGCGAGTCGCTCGCGATCGACCAGCCCGCTCCGCCGCACCAAGTCCAAAAACTTGTCCGCTTTCGACTCGACCATGCCCGCGCGGTGGCCCGAGGTGAAAAGCCATGCCGGTCGTCCACCTCGGAAAAGTAGGCGGCGAACCGGCCATGGGGGGCGGCAGCCCGGCCGGCTCTTCCCATCCCCAGCCGCGGGCCGCTCCACCTTCCAGCCTAGCACGGAGGGCCGGCCGATACCAGGGGCAAGGCAAGAGGGGACAGGCGCCTCGCCGGGCTCGGAAGTGAGTCCCCTTTTGCCCGGGGTCATCATTGGCCTTTGCGGGCCTGCCGCAAATGCCGTAAGATGGTAGGGTTAGGTCATCCGATCCGCTGGGAGGGGTCCATGCCCCGGCGACCGCTCCGACGAGTGTTCGGCGAAACGAGCATCGAGCTGAAGTGCTTGATCCTCTTCGGCATCTTCTTGCTGCTGGTGATCACCGCGAGCTTCTTGTCTTACTGGATCGTGACCGAGAACGTCGTGGAGGAGCAGAACCCAATCAAGGGGCGGCTCCTGGCCAAGCTGGACCAAATCTCCTTGCACTGGATGGCCTTCGAGTCGAAGGAGAACAACCCCCAATTCCTCGCGGTCATCAACAACCTGACGCGGGACATCAAGGAGAAGGACTATCAGGTCCGCTACCTTCTGCCGGACCCGACCCAGCGCGCAGAACGACAACCCACGGACGATTTCGAGCGGGAACTCTTGAAGCGATGGCGGACCGGGCCCAAGGGGCCAGAGGCTGAGGACCATTGGGAGTACACGCAGCGGTTCGATTTCGAGCCGGGCACCTACCAGTACTATGAGCCGATCTACGCCAGATCCGGCTGTGTGGGGATTTGCCATGCCCCCGAATCGGGCACGGATGGCGGGTTTCCGACGGCGATTCGGTCGCCACTTTTGGGTTGGGGCGGACGGCCCGGTGGACCGCCCCTGACCGATGGCGATCTGATGGGGGTCGTTTGCATCACCATTCCCAGCGATCCCCTCCAGGCCCGCATCAGTTGGTATTGGAACGCCCTGCTGGCCGTAGCCATCGTCACCGCGTTTTTGGCGATGATCGCGTTTTACGTGACGATCCGCTACCTGATCGTCCGCCCCCTGAAGCACCTCCGCGACGTCAGCGACGCCATCAGCCACGGCAACATCACTTTGCGGGCGGACATTCACACGGGCGACGAGTTCGAGGCTCTGGGCGTGGCCTTCAACCGCATGTTGCGGCACCTGGTGACCGCCCAGGACGAGCTCCGCCAGGTCAACGCCGACCTGGACGCCAAAGTGGACGAGCTGGCCCAACTGAACATGCAGCTTTACGAGATGAACCGGGTGAAGAGCGACTTCCTGGCCACGATGAGCCACGAGCTTCGCACCCCGCTCAACAGCATTCTCGGCTTTAGCGACGTGCTCGGCGCGATCGACGCGCTGGACGAGAAGCAGAAGCGCTACGTGGCGAACATCCAGAAGTCGGGCCGGATGCTCCTGGACATGATCAACAACATTCTCGACCTGGCCAAGATCGAGAGCGGCAAGATGGAGGTCCGGCTTACGGAGTTCGGCATCGAGCACGTGGTCGGCGCCCAGTGCGAGATGGCCCGGCCCCTGGCCGAGCGCAAGAACATCGACCTGGAGATCGAGATCCAGCCCGATCTGCCGCCGCTCTACCAGGATCAGGCCCGGGTGCAGCAAATCCTCAACAACCTGCTGTCCAACGCCATCAAGTTCACGCC
>CAYGZI010000561.1:0-4271 GCA_964354245.1 uncultured Planctomycetaceae bacterium | reverse complement strand
GCGTCTGCTCGCGCTCGTCGTGCCCGCCGCCCAGGCCGGCGCCGCGGTGGCGGCCCACCGCGTCGATTTCGTCGACGAACAGGATCGAGGGGGCATTTTCCTTGGCGGTGGCGAACATGTCGCGCACGCGGCTGGCGCCCACCCCGACGAACATCTGGATGAACTCCGAGCCGCTAATGGAGAAGAACGGGACGCCGGCCTCGCCGGCCACCGCGCGGCCCAGGAGGGTCTTGCCGGTCCCCGGCGGGCCCATCAACAGGACCCCTTTGGGAACGCGGCCGCCCAATCGCTGGAACCTGGCGGGGTTCTTGAGGAACTGGACCACTTCTTCCAGCTCGTTCTTCACTCCGTCCAGGCCCGCCACGTCGGCGAACGTGATCGGCTTGTCTCCGCCTTGGTAGCGGCGTGCCGGGCTCTTGGCGAACCCCCCAAGGAGGCCCCCACCGAGGACCTGCTCGCGGGTCCGTCGCAGCATGAACCAGAACGCGCCGAGCACCAGCAGGGTCACCACGACGTAGGTGCCGATGACCCAGCCGCTATTGTCGCCGGCCTCAGACACCCGGTAGTTCACGCCCACGGCGTTGCGGATTTGCTCGTCAAACCTGGGGTCGTGCAGCACCGCGGGAGCTGCGATCGTGACGAACTCCTTGCGGTATCGCTCGGGGTTTCCCTCCTTGTCGGTCCGTTCGTCTAGGACCTCTGGGGGCTTCACGAACTCGCCGTAGATCTTGAGCCCCTTCACCTCGACGGATGCGATATTGCTCGGGCGCAGATTCAATTCCCGATAGAAGAGTCCGAAGGGAATCTGCGAGGGTCCGCCCGAGTTGTACCTCGTCAGCAGGATGGCGACGAATGTGCCCAGGATCACGATCAGGAAGATCGACGACGCGCTGAATCGCGGCTTGGGTGGGGGTTTTCGGGGCGCGGAACCGGGGCCCTCCTGGGGACTATCCATCGCGAACCTCTTCACGGGTGCCGAAAGCAACCTCTTCGTTATTCTACCGCATGGGGTGGGGCGTTTCGATGAGGTGGGGAAGTGCCCCCCGACAAAGCCAATTGCTGAACGCTGATTGCTGATGGTCCGACGCCCAGGGCGATGTCACTCCACCGGCCTTTGGGCCCGACACTTCAGAAACAGATCAACCTCTTGCTGCGTCGTGCCGGGCGGGAGATCGGGCGGGATGGATCGTGCTTCCGCGGCGTCGCCGGACCACTGCACCCCATCCAGGGCCGCGATCAGCTCCCTCGAGAGACACGACCCGCTGCGGACCGGCCATCCGTCGTCCAACGCCCGGATCGCGTGATCGAGGATCGCACGCCGGTCCAGACCGCGAATGACCACGCACTCATCGGCATGGAACCCCGCGGACAAGAGCCTCCAGGTCCAGTAGTGATCGGAGTGAGCCGGCGATCTCGGCACCGCTCGGTCCGTAGGCGCGCCGGGCTGCAGAGGCAACCGGCTTGAGACGACGCCGGCAAACTTGCTGGCCAGCAACGGCGGGATGGGAAACCCCTCGGCAAGCGCCGCCTTTCCCTTCATCACGTCGGTGCCGGCGGGCGTCAGTTGCAGCACCGAGCGGATCGCGTGCGGCACCGCCCGGTTCGCGGCGATCGGGACCTGCTCCAGGTGCTTGGTCGCGATCAAGGCCTCGATCAGGGCGACGACGTCGGTCTGCTTCAAGTGTTCCAGCAGGCCAAAGGTGCTCAAGCGGTTCAGCCCGAGCTGCTTCATCCGGGCGGAAGCCGAGCCGCAGAGCATCTGGGCGATGAGGTTCTTGCCGCAGCGGACTCGCGACTGCGTGCGGGCGACGCCGCTGAGCACGATGCGGACCCCGGTGAGGAGCCCCGGCGTGACCGGCACGAGTTCCTGCTTCGCCGTCGGTCGCGCGGCGGGCATTCGGCGGCCGTCCGTCAATGACTTCACGCTTTGACCGCGCCCTTCCCTCACCCCCGGCCCCTCTCCCGTAACGGGAGAGGGGAGCGACCGTGGGACAGCCGCTTGGCGCTCGCCCGCAACGGGAGAGGGGAGTGACTGTTGGACAACCGCCTGCCGCTTGGCGCAGTTGTCGCAGTGCCCGCAGGGCTGCGGGATGTCTTCGCCGAAGTAGCGGAGGATCTCCTCTTGGCGGCAGCGGTCGGTCCGGGCAAACTGCTCGACCTTCGCGAGCTTGTCGTATTCCGTCTGCTTGCGCCGGCTGAGGGCCTCGAAGTCGATGCCGAGCTGGGCGAACTCCTGGTCGCGGCGGATCATGCGGATGGCCCGGCCGCGGAAAGGCGGCACGTAAGTGAAGCCGCTCAAGTCGTTCAGCTCCCGCAAGGCGTGGGTCAGGGCGTCGTGGTCCGACTCCGCGTCCTTCAACAACGCACGCAGGTGGAAGTGGACCATCTCGTGCCGCCGCGGCCCGACCATCCGCTCCACGGCCCGGAGCACGCGCCGCCGCACCGTGGCCTGCTTGGGCAAGAGATCGACCAGGGTCGGCAGATCGCTGTCCAAGCGGATGCTGGCCATGTTCTTGCCGGCGACCAGGCGCTCCAGCACGCCGGCCGACTCCAAGATCCGCTCGCACGCCCCGACCCCTTCCGTGGCGATCGGCAGTTGCAGTTGCTCCTTGATCTCCTGCTGCGTCACCTCGATGGGATCGGACTGCACGCCGCGGAGAAACCCGTAGACGCGGGCGACGTACTCCCGGTCCGGGTAATCGCTTTCGATGAAGTATTCCTGGATGCGGCGGTCCACCGCGCTGTAGAGAAGGAGACATTGCGAGGGATCGCCGTCGCGCCCCGCGCGGCCCGCTTCCTGGTAATAGGCCTCCAGCGTGCCGGGGAGGTTGTAGTGGACCACGAACCGCACGTCGGGCTTGTCGATCCCCATTCCGAAGGCGTTGGTGGCCACGACGATCTCCACCCGGCCCTCCATAAACGCGTCTTGCGCCTTGTGGCGTTGATCGCCCAACATGCCCGCGTGGTAGGCCACCGTCCGACGTCCGAGTTCGTCGTTGACCGACTGGGCGACCTCCTCGGACCGCTTGCGCGTGGCGGTGTAGATGATTCCCGATCCGGGCGTTTTCCGGAGGAAGTCCAAGAGCCTTCGCGTCTTCTCGCCTTCGGTCCGGGGGGAGAGGACTTTGTAGCGGAGGTTGGGCCGCGCGAAGCCGGTGATGAAGGTCTGCGGATCGCGGAGGTCCAATTGCTCGACGATGTCGCGCCGCACGGCGTCGGTGGCAGTGGCCGTCAGGGCGATCGTCGGGGGAAGCCCCAGCATCCGGCGGAATTTGCCCAGCCGCGCGTAGTCCGGCCGGAAATCGTGCCCCCATTCGCTGATGCAGTGGGCCTCGTCCACGGCCAGCAGTTGCAGACCCACCGCCCGGACCGCTTCGAGAAACCTCGGACTGCGGAACCGCTCCGGCACCACGTAGACCAGCCGGTAGCGGCCCGCGGCCATGTCGTCCAGCCGGGCGTACTGCTCGGTCAGCGAGAGCGTGCTGTTGATGAACGTGACCGGCAGGCCCAGCGCCTGGAGCTGGTCCACCTGGTCCTTCATCAGGGCGATGAGCGGAGAGACGACCAGGGTCAAGGCGGGGAGGATCATCCCGGGCAACTGATAGCAGAGACTTTTGCCCTCGCCCGTGGGCATCACGCACAGGCAGTCCCGCCCGGCCAGCACGGTCGAGATCACGTCCCTCTGCCTGGACCGGAACGCGCTCAGCCCGAAGCGTCGCAAGTGGGCATCGAGATCGGGCTTCTCGTCCGGGGGCATGAGCCGATTATACTCCAACCCACCGGTGCGGCAGAGTACGGTCAGCGTTGGGGCAGCATGGCCCGCTTCAGCCCCTGCCGCTATGATGGCTCGCTATGTCCAACGATTCTTCCTTGCCCGGACGCCGTGGGGCGGTGGCTATCGTGGTCCGCGACCGACGGCTCCTGGTGATCCGCCGCTCGCAGCAGGTGGTGGCCCCGGGCGCATATTGTTTTCCCGGTGGCGCGATCGAGCAGGGCGAGTCCGAGGCAGAAGCCCTAACCAGGGAATGCCGCGAAGAGCTGCACGCCGAAGTCCGCCCGGTCCGCCGGCTTTGGCAGTGTACGACGCCGTGGGGCGTCTGGCTGGCATGGTGGCTGTGCGAAATGCCCCCAGGCCAAACGCCGATCCCTAATCCGGCGGAGGTGGAATCGGTTTGCTGGTGTACCCCGGCGGAGATGGCCGGCTTACCCGGTCTGCTGGAGAGTAACCGGGCCTTTCTGGAGGCCCGGGCTGCCGGCCGGATCGATCTGGA
>CAYGZI010000560.1:0-4297 GCA_964354245.1 uncultured Planctomycetaceae bacterium | reverse complement strand
TGAAGGGGTGAAGGGGTGAAGGGGTGACGGGGTGACGGGGTGAAGGGGCCGATAATTGTTTCCCATGCTACAGTTGGGTAGGATCAATCAGGGGCCGCAGACCTGCGCCGGAAGCACCTTGGCTTGGAGAAGAAGGTCCGATGACCATCCAGTTCCTCTGCCCCAATGGGCATAAGATCCACTGCGATGCCAAGCGGGCGGGTTTGGCCGCCAAGTGCCCCAAGTGCGGCGAGAAGTTCCAGATTCCCACCCTGGAGGAATTGGAGTCCGCGGGGGCGACCATTCGGGAGGCGACGGCGCCGCAGCCGGGCGAGAGTCCGTTGCAGGAAGCCGCTTTCGCTGCGGGAGTCAGCCGGGGGCCCGCCACCGCGGCCGACCAGATCGAGTTTCTTTGCCCCAACAACCACCTCGTTCACGCGGCGGCCCAGCTTCAGGGAAAGCCGGGCGAGTGTCCGGAGTGCGGATCGAAGTTCCGCGTGCCCTCCTACGACGATGCGCCGCCGGGAGGAGAATCGTCGGGGCCGGAGGCGGTAGCCGCGCTTGGCAGGGGGTCCATGGAGGCATTGGAGGACGTATCCCAGTTTGAGGAGCAGCGCGTCGCGCCGGCCTCGACCGGTCCCGGCGAGCCGCCCACAACGCTAACGAGCGGCGAGATCGTCCGTTTCGCCTCGGCGGCCCCGCACCCGTTCTTCACCCTCTTCTGTCGGCTTTGGAGCTTCAAGTCCGAGGGGGTGACCCTGGAAATCCGCTACGGGGAGGGACAGCGAATCACGCCCGATCGCTTCGGCAAGGGCCTGTCGAGCGGCAGCCACGCCGTGTTTGCCGTGGACGAGCCGAATGGGACGCACGTCCTGACAGTCATCCCTTGGGATTCGATTGGCGTGGTAGTGATCCGGGGGGCGAAGAGCCTGCCGAAGGAGATGGAGGAGTGATGGTGGCACGCACGAACCTGTAGGGCAGGCTTCCAGCCTGCGATTCGAGAACACAGGCAAGATGCCTGTGCTACTCTTGCTGCCCGTGGGAGGGCAGTCTAATGCTCGCCGGCCAGGTCGCCCTCGGTGATCATCGTAAAACCCTTGGAAGCAAGGGTTTCCAGCCCGGTGTCGATGTTGTCTACCATCAGCGCGACGGCGGGCCGGCCACGCGGGCGGACCAGCAGGGGATATGCCTGGATGATGTTCACCTCGGCCAGGAGCAGAGCTGTGCAGATCTGAAGCAGGCCCTGCGGCCCCGGGGGCAGTTCTACGCCGATCAAGTCGCTCTCAATGATCGCCAAGCCCGCCCGCTCCAGGACCTCGCGCCCCTCCTCGGGGTGGCTCAATAAGAAGCGGACGAATGCGCATTCGGCGGCGTCGGTGATCGAGAGGGCGACGATCCGGACCGTGCTCCCCTCGAACCGGCGGACGAGCTCGAGGAGTTGACCCACCCGGTTTTCGAGGAATACCGTGAACTGCCGGATCGACGGATAATTGCGGCCCCGAATCGTCGACAGGCCGGTTCCGGAACCTTCGTCGTGGCTCATCGATTCGGCTCGACGTCGTCTGGAGGGCGTCAGAACGCCTAACTATATGTCGAGCGGGCATTTCGGTCAACCCGCTACGCCAGATCGCGGTCTTCGAACAACAGGAGCGCCAGGAGCATGGCCACGGACGTGTAGAGCACGCAGTACACGGCCGCCCAGGCCAGATAGACCAACGGAACCACCTGGTCGGCGGAGATGGCCGCCTCGACACTGAAATAGTCGAACATGGGCAAAAGCGCCGCCAAGAAGCGGCCCATGAACTTGACCAGCTCAAACTTGCCCACGGCCGACTGCACGAGCATGGGGACGAGGTGGCCCAGGACGTAGATCGACGCGCAGATCACCAGGTTGGGAAGCATGGGAAGCCGCGTCGAGATCGCCACGCCGATGGACGCGAGGATCACGGTTTCCATGAACGCCAGGGCGAGCCCCGGCGTGATTTGCAGCATCTGTGCCCCGCACCCTTCGGTCCAGCAGTTCTCGGGGGTTGGATCGGCGTTTGAGGTCTCCCGGGCATCGTAAACGACCTTGTACGAGATGCTGGCCATGAAGAACACGCTCAGAATGATGAACAGGATAGCGACCGGCACAAGGATCCCGAGGAATTTCCCGACGATGAGCTGGCGGCGCCCCACCGGTTTGGACAGGAGCGTCAGCGCGGTGCGTCCCTCGATCTCATCGGCGATGGAGACGCTCGCCGTCCACAGGGCGAGGATGATCCCCAGGATCTTGATGAGCGTGAGCCCCTCGGCCTTCAGCATCTTCACGTCTTCCCCGAACGTGTTGTAGGAGAGAAACGGGAAGAGCAGAATGGCAAAGATCCCCAGGGCGATGAGCAGGTAGAAGAGCGGCTGGGCCAGGGCCTCTTTGGCGGTCACCTTGGCAATGGCTGCCACCTTGGGGGCCGCCAAGCGGACGAGGAATGAAACGACGTATAGGACGGCCAGGGCCCCCGCCGCTAGCGCCGCGACTACCCAAAGGGGGGTAGCCCACGTCTGCCACGCCCCCAACAGAGTGCAGTTGCCGGATGCCAAGCCCATGATCGATTCCAATTGCTAACGGTCTCAGAGGGGCGGGCGGCGCCCGGACGGTCAACAGCATCGCCGGGCAACGGCGGCACGCACCCTGAACGTCTTACGTTGCGCCCCCCTGATCGGTTCACCGGCGGGGCCCCGATACATCATATCAGAAACGGATCTCAAAACCGCGGAACTCGCCGACCGCCGGGGCGGCGCTCACCTGAGTCCGCGCGATATAGTCGCCCATCTGGTCTTGTATCGCCTCCAGGAACCGATCCAGTTCCGGCGGCATCCCCTCAACGGCCAATTCGACTTGGCCGTCCGCCAGGTTCCTCACAAAGCCGGTCACGGGCAGTCGCGAGGCGATCCTCCGGACGGTATACCGAAAGCCCACCCCTTGGACCATACCTTCGTAAACGACGTGCCGCCGTTGCGGGGAAGTGGCGTCCAACACGTGAGCCCTCCAGAAATCTTAGTATAGCGCGATGTCCGGCGTGGAACCAGGATTGGGGTTCTGGAGGCGGAGGGCTCGCCTACCCCGCTGATGGTGTCATGACGGCCCCATCAGCCGTGTTAGTTTCCATTCCGCTCTTGACCCTTTCCGGCCGATTCCGTACCCTCCGGCCCCTATGAGCGCAAAACCCTACCCCCGGCGATCGCGTCGTCCTGAAAAGGCCCTGGCCATTCTCGGGGTCGGAGCCCTGTGGCTCCTGCCGGCAGTCCTGGCAGCCCCCCCTGAAAGTCAGTATGCCGAACCCCCCGAGGCGACTGCCTGGCGCGGGCAGCTCGAGTCCCCAGGCCAACCCGACCAGACGGAGGAATCGGTCCTTTTGCTCCGGAACGGGCAGTTGATCCAAGGACAAATCACACGTGGCGGCGACCGGTACACGGTCATCGTTCCCGGCGGCGAGATCGTCGTCAGGACCAGCGAAGTCGATCAGCACTGCCGCAACATAGCCGAGGCCTACCACCTGAAGCGTGCGGCCGCGCGGCTCGATTCCGCCCGGGACCACATCGAGCTGGCCCAATGGTGCCAGAAGCACGGCCTTCCGGGGCTTGCGGAGGAGGAGCTGGCCCAGGCCAAGGCGATCGACCCGGCCCATCCGATGATCGCGCTGGTCGATCGGCAACTGAGGCTGGCCGCGTCCGCGAAGGGGCCGTCGGCCGCGCCGGGCAAGCCGCACGTGGTGGGCCCATCGGTGCAGGACCTCGACCGGATGGTCCGCGCAATGCCGCCGAAGTCGGTCGAGACGTTCGCCCAGGTGATTCAGCCGATGCTGGTGAACCATTGCGGCTCGGTGACGTGCCACGCCGCGGGGGCCCAGAACCGGTTCCGTTTGCTCCGTCCGCCGGCCGGTAGTCTCCCCTCGCGGCGTCTGACCCAGCGGAATCTGCACTCGGTGCTCGAGTGGGTCAACCGCGATTCCCCGGAGAAGAGCCCGCTCTTGACGGTCCCGTCGAGCCCGCACGGCCCCGCCCGGGCCCCCGTCTTCACCAACAACCAGACGGCGGTGTACCAGCAGTTGACCGATTGGTGCTATCGGGTCTCGCGGACCCAGGGTCCGGCGGTCCGCGCCTCGTACGAGCAGCCGGCCGGCGCCGGGCGCAACGAGCCCGGTTCGGCCAACGCTGCGCGTGCGGCCTTGCGCGCCGAACGGACTCAGGAGCGTGAGGCGGCCAAGGCCGCGCTCAGGCAGCGCGGCGCGGAGATGCTCTCTCCGTTCTCGGCAGGCCAAGCGGAGGAACTCAGACTTCC